>NC_015716.1 GCF_000218875.1 Zymomonas mobilis subsp. pomaceae ATCC 29192 | reverse complement strand
AATTAGTTCCTCCTTAAGGAGTCCCAATTTCTTTCTCGCCGAGCCTGTGAGCGAAGCGAACAGCACCGAAGGTGAGGTAAGGGAGCTGCTTTAGGTTACTGATCAAGGTTTCATCTGTTTGGTTTTGATGAGGAGGTCAGCGATGTTTTCGAGTGAGAGAGTCATTAATCCAGCTTGTTTTCGTTTTTGTCGGTGGTTGAGGATAGTAGAGATTTGTTCGGGTCTGTAACCACGGGCTGAGAGGGTAGTGAGGTCTGTATTATTGTCAGGTTTTTTAGGTTTAGTTTTAGGATAACGCTGCGGTGCACCTGCGGTAGCAGGAGTGCGCCGCTCTGCTTGATCATTCGTTGTTTTAGAATGGGGAGAAGAGTTATAAGATAAATAACTATAACGGGATAGAGTATCAGAATTGAACTCGCGCTCATTAGTCCTAATTTGGGGCGTTTTCGTCGTCTCATTGCTAGGTTTTTGGGACGGTGCTTTATCCTCGTTTAAAGCGGTCTCTGAGGCATGTTTATCCCCTTCTGATTGTTCTTCTTTCTCGATAGCCGCGCCTAGCCGTTTAAGCGTTTCTGCCAGCTCACTGGGCTTCTCTTCCTTGTCCGCTTGACTGGCCGGACGTTGCGAACGTTGCCGAGCAAATATCTCATCGACCCAAGCTTCGGTGGGTAGGCTTTCGACCATGGCTTCAGTAGCAGCCTGATCCTCCGCTATGCGATAGGCGGTATCATCGGGCACAGGGGGCTTCTTACGGCGCATCACCCGATTGAAAGTCTCTCTTGCTATTTCCGGCCATGAGGCAGGCGACAAAAAGCCATAGGCATTGCTGACCTGTTTCCGGCGTGGCCCAGCCCCCTCGGTATCCAATTTTACCGAGCGTCTGATCCAGCGAATAAAACCACAATCGCGCATATCTTTAAGCGCCCTGATAATCGTCGCTCTGGCACAGCCCACCCGCTCACAAAGAAATTCTATCGAAGGATCTAGCCGCCCTGTCTTATAGTCAACCAATCGAAACATGATTTTCAAAATACGGACGGCCAACGGCCCCAGCGATTTAGTTTGAACTGAATACTGATCGACGGCCTCCAGATAGGCCCCGATCTCTTGCGGATTGACCGGCTTCCAGACTAAATGCTCCCGTTCACCGACTTCATAAGAGTCTCGATGCACCGGATCACGCATCGCCTTTCGACGTGCTCGCAAACGAATGCCGCTGCGCTCTAACGGATCACGAAAACGCGCTTCTGCTGTCTTGCGCGCAATGTCAGCCGCATCAATTTCGGATACGCCTTGCGCGATCAACTGCTGACAATATTCGACCTCGCTAAAGGGATTTTCAGCCGCCTGTTTGCGCTCGTGATAGGTTTTATTGGCCAGCCGTTCAGCCGTAGCGCCATCTACCCCTGAATCCTGTAATTCCCGCATGAATTTATAGGCGTCGAAGGGTTCTACTGGCGCCAATCTCGCCTCAGAAAGCGTTACAGAATGGGCCTCAGTATCAACCGTTATTTTAGAGGCGGGTATATCGGATTTTGCCAATAAGGCTTGAATTTCAGAGGGTTTCGTATTTTCGTCCGACACGCCTTCTTTTGCCTGAGCGCGTACCTGTTTGTACGCCTCTGCGGCCTGTTCTGCTAACGCTTTTGCATGGGCGTAGGACATGCCCGTCTGAACCAGCATAGCCCGATAAGTGCCCCGCTTGAAGCGGCCCAGTCTGTCCACAAAAGGATTGTCTTCAAAGGATAAAGAAGACGCAGGAGTAGTCACAGAAGCAGAAGAGGCAGTCATGGCAAGGGCTCCGGTCTCGGACGCAAAAAAACCACAGCGAAGATTCTCCGCTGTGGCAGGCCTGAAATTGAGAGGGAAAAATAGGGAAAGGTGGCGCCGGTTCTGATCACGGAACAAGCTTTCGGCTCATCGCCCGATCATTGACGATTTCATTAATCAGAATACGAATAGAATTTTCAGGATGGCCTTTGCGCGACCGGCTGACCGCAAGCTTGGCCTTCTTGATGTCGTATTTCTGGCCTTTCAGATCCCGATAAGCTTCGGCAATCTGGTCATCTAGACCCGCCTTTTCTTCTTCAAGGCTGATAATGGATTGGAGCTTTTCAGTCAGCTCTTCGGTCGCATGAATTGAACTCATAAGACAGTCTCTCCGATGAGAAGATAAGGGATTGCCGAAAAGGCCTCGGTCAGAAACCCAAGATTGAAACTGCTGGAAACAGAACAGGTCTTTTCCAAATAGGAAAGGCTGAAAAAACAAGGGATCATAAGGACGAGCCGAAATTTTCAATGAAGCCCGTCAAGCCTTCATTCGCTGAGGTTGCCGAACGCTTGATAATTTCAATAAGACTCAGTATTTCAGTATTAAATCTCATAAATTCATCTTTTGAGACATTTTCTAGCAAGGCATAAGAACGGGTCTCTTCTGCCTGACGAATACCATCCAAGCGTTCCATAAGCAGGCGAAGGCCGCATTCCATCTGCCCCATATAAAGATACATGGCATTGCTAATCTTCTGCTTGAATGCACTGATCTCGTGATCGACCAAGGCGGGCATATTTTCGGCTGTTTTAATTGTCATTTTGGCACAACTTCGGCTTCGATGATTTGGGAATATTCAGAGAGGCTTTGAAAAACTTTCGCTCTTGGTCAGAGCGCGGAAAGATCATTTGCAATAAGATACGATAGATATATCGCCTCATCACATTCGACATAGATATCCTTAATTTTGGACTAGACAGTGCCTGAAATCGCATACAGGAAAGAGGGGAATCTGGAAGAAAATCCGATTGGACAGCTGACTGCGGAATCATTCTACAAATCTTTACTAAGATTTACTAAAGCTTCACAAAAATATTTTTTATTGACTCTTGTTATACCAGACATGCTACCACCTGTTTTATGGATTCTTTAAGATTCGCCTGTAACTTAGATGTGGTTATTACAGATAATAACCATTTCAACAAGAAATTTTTATATATTTTTATAAATACTCATTATATTTTTAAAAAGACCATTATTTTTGGTCTCTTATTTGCTGCTTAGTAACTAGGCTGATTGTAAAATGCTGACTATGACGAGACATGCATCATCTGAAACAACAAAGATCGAAAAGGTGCGGCAATGGCTCCGCGAGGAAAGGAATTCCCGCGGCTGGAGTGCTAATAGACTAGCCAAAGAAGCCAAACTCTCGGCAGAAGCTCGCGGTAAAGTATCAGATATAAAACAACAAACCATATCTGCATTTGAAAATGGACAAACAAAGGGTATTCCAGAATGGGTAACTTTTGTAGCAGCAGCGTTTGAAGATCATCCAACGCCCTCAGTAATAAAGAATATTACTGAGTCAAAATGCACAGAAGCCTCGGTAAAATTACCTACGCAAACAGAACTCCGGAAAATGCTGCTCGGTTTGCTGGCACCGATGGAAATCGGAAGCCCTGACTCGTGGAATCTTAAACAAAAGATAGCGTCGTCACTTGCGCAAAGATTACCTATTGTGATGACTCAACCGCAGATATTCCATACAGATATTTGATATCGTTTCTTCCTGAATAACCAATATCTTTCACATATTGGTTATTTTCTAACTGAGAAGATTTTTATTCAGACTCAAAAGAGGCTATGCTTTTAAAGCGGTTGTAATATATGCCTGTTATGAAAAAGTCAGACCAAATCGATTACATCCGGAACTGGGTTCGGCAAGAACGCCTGTTGAGAGACTGGAGTACGCGAGTGCTGGCAGAGAAAGCTACAGAAGTAGCAAAAGCTAACAATGTTCAAATCGATTTGAAGCAGCAGTCTATTTCTTATTTAGAATTAGGACACATGAAGAGTATCCCAAACTGGCTGCAATTTGTTGAACAAGCCTTTGAAGAAAATCCGCCCAAATTATTGGGCAAAGTTTACCAAAAGCCTCAGAGTTTTGACTGCAACGGTAAAACTTTTTTACCTGATGAATCATCTCTAAAGAAAATATTAATTGGGCTGTTAGCTCCTATGGAAGATCATATTCCATGGGACTCTAAATATCGCATTGCATCCAGCTTAGCGAAAAATCTCCCCAAAGGCATAAAAGAAGTCGGGATGTTTTTAGGCTAAAACCTCAAACGACTGCAAAAAATAGATGACTTATCCCATTGGGTGAGATGGCAGCGCTTATTAAGAGGATGGAGCGCAAAACAGCTTGCTAATGAAGCAGTAAAATCTGCAAAAAAATAGGGCATGAATTACAGCTAAGACAACAGGCTGTTTCATTTCTGGAAAGCGGACGAATAAAAAGTATTCCCGTCTGGATTGAATATGTTGAACAAGCCTTTGAAGAAAATCCGCCGGAAGCAGCATCCTCGCATCTTGTTGGTCAAGCTGTTGGAACTAAAAGAAATTTAGAATACCGCATCAATGATTTGTGAATCATCTAAAATATAGCTGAATACTCAAGGTTTAAAAGCTAGGGTTGGCGAGTATTGGAGCCTGTTTTTTGGATAGGAACTGCAAACGGCTCTAGAGTCCAGATAAGCAATATAAGCATTTTCAAAAGACAGAACCATATAAGATCTATGGGAGTTGGGTCACTAATAACGCATAGACGGCTTAAAAAATAGGAATGACACTTTCTAAACTCTTATAAAAACGTTAGTATGAATTACATTGTCATTCACAAAGGAAATAGAAATGGCAGCTAATCAACTCGTACAAGCTCGGATTAATGGACAGATAAAACAAGAAGCTTCTGCTATTTTGGAAAGCATTGGTCTTACTGTATCCGATGCTGTCCGCATGATGCTAACAAAAGTCGTTCAAGAAAAAGCACTACCTTTTGAACCTCTTGTCCCAAATAAAAAGACCTTGGCGGCGATGAAAGATGCGCGTGCCGGTAAATTAAAAAAATTCAACAGTGTTCAATCTCTGATGGATGACCTTCATGCGGATGATTGAACGAACGTCTCAATTCAAACGCGATTATAAAAGAGAACTGAAGTCAGACGCACGATTAGATAAATATTTCATCCCTGTTATTACCGATCTAGCCAATGATATTGCGCTTGCTCCTCATTTGAAGGATCATCCGTTAACAAGTAATTGGAATGATCATAGAGAATGCCATATTAAGCCTAATTTACTTTTGATTTATCGAAAGCCGAATGAAGGCACGCTTCACTTGGTGTGACTGGGGTCACATTCAGAGTTGTTTTAAGTATTGATTGGCGAATAGGCCGCTCAGAAAGTTTTAAAGCAAATGGGTCTGCTCATGATTAAAATTGCTAATAAGCAACAACTTCCTTTTCCAGTCGAAATACCGACAGCAGAAACCCAAAAAGCTATTATTAAATTGAAATCAGGAAAAGGAAAAGCGTTTCAAAATGCGGATGCCTTGTTCAAGGATTTAGGTATTTAATGTATAGTTCCTAATCCGTAGGATAAAAGAAATGAGAACTGTATCTTGTTCAAAGTGGCAATCATTCGAATATTTTTATACTGCCGAATAAACAATTATAATCAGAAGATTGGGCGTTCAGAGCCTAAAAATGTTCCTTTTCTCCTTGATAATAGCTAACTTTGGTAAGAAGAACTTCGAGTTCTCGCACACGGACAGTTGATGTATTACCTTTAGCAAAAGCGTAGGCTTCTTCCAGCCCTTGGCTGATTTTTTTAAATGCGGATTCTTCTTTGATTACTTTAGACATACAATAGATCCTTTGTTATTTTATACATCTTTATATTAAAATATAACTATCTTATTCAACTCAACAAGAAGGACTTACTCTTTAGGAGAAAGGTTATCTTTTAATATATCAAGAATACTGATTGCTCTTTATCCGATAATATTAGACATGAGTTGTTATACGGATACTAAACTCGGCCAACCAGATGAACACTGTAAAATTAACGCCTGAACTGATGGCTCAAGCGATGGCTGAAGTCGATTGGGACAAAATTGATGCTATGACGGATGAGGATATCGAGAAGCAGATTGCCGATAATCCTGATGCTGCCCCTCTCTTGAATGAAAAATGGATAGATAGCTGGCAAATGAAGTCATCAAAGTCATAAAAAATCGAAGCATCTATCTTAACTTTAAAGTGAGATCACCCATTTATGGCCATATAGTTATCTTAGAAAATGCTCTCTTGTCTTATAGGTTTATCATGATTTATCATGACAGTTGATGTCAGCCCAATGTTCGAGGTGCATTATGACAACCCACGCACGCGAAAAATTCGCTACTCAGGTTAGTATGGATATACTGAATACGGTCAGGAATCTTGCGAAAAACGAGGGTAGACAAATTCAATCGTTAGTCGAAGAAGCCTTATCTGATCTGATCGAAAAGCGGAAATTGCATCAGCCGCGTAGCAGGGTCATGGAAATCTATCAGGCCAGCCACAAGAGCTTCGCGCCACTATATAAAAAACTCGCTGAATGAGTGACTTTATAACCCTTATTGAAGCTTTAGCCATCCATACCGATCAGATAGCTCGATATGGAGGATCATATGGAATCCGAGATAAAGGATTATTAGAGGCAGCGCTATTTCGTCCGCAAATTGGTTATTATGAAGATCTTATACAAGAAGCCGCTGCTCTTTGGGAAAGCCTTGCCCAAAATCATCCATTTATTGACGGTAACAAGCGCACTGCTTTTGCGGTTACCTATACATTCCTTGCTTTAAACGGTGTTGTTATTTCAGCAGAAGCCGAAACGGCTTATGCTTTCATCAGCCAGCTTTATGAAAAGAATAATTTTGCATTTGAAGTTTTAGATCACTGGCTTCGGCTAAATACAATTGGGCGTTCAGCTTGAAGGTTAAAATGACTTTAGCAGAAATCCGTCGTTCTGGAGGCCGTGTGGATCGGAAACGACTGGCTGCGACGACGGATGAAGATATCCTCCGGCAGGCGAAGGAAGATGGAACGGATGAAGAAATTATCTCCGGTGTGTATCCGATCGCAGCGACTGTCCGGCGCGCATTGGGTATGACCCAGAAAGCTATTGCTGATCTGATGGGGATACCGCTTGCCACTTGGCAAAATTGGGAACAGGGACGCGTTGCGCTTGATCCGGCAATCAGAACGTTGTTGAAGATTTTGTGGAAAGAGCCTGAGGCTATGCGACGAGCCGTAGCGGCTTAAAAAGCTATCCGTTAGGGAAAGGGAGTAAGATAACTTACTCCCTTTTTATTTTAAGCTGTTCACGACGTAGGCGCTGTATCTGACCACCGATGATCTGCTTTTCAGTAGGTAACAGAGCCGTGTCTGGATCAGAGGCAATCTACTGATCTATATCGGCATCCGTAGTGGCATCGACCTTTTCCCAGTCCACGCTTGCTAAAAGCTGTTTTTCCCAATCAGGGATCACTTCATTAGGTTCCACTTTTTAATCGCCTTTTCTTATAAACACAGCAGAATATCCTTTCTCTCACGAGACCATAGGCGGTCATTGTTTTTCGCTGTATTCTTTCCGTGTGTTTTGAATTCCAAAGCCATGTTGTTTAAGACGGCTATATGAAATATCTTCTGCTTTGTGCTTTAGCTTTTAGCACTCCGACATTCGCCAGTTACAGCCTATGCGATATTAATCTTGGACAGAAAGGATTCTGCCGTCCTCATTACTCTGGAAAAGCTGTGGTTTTGGACAAAAGCCGGTACAGTATGTGTGATATCAATCTTGGCCAAAAAGGCTTTTGCCATCCTAATTATTCCGGCCAAGTCGTGATCTTGGACAAAGGCCGATATAGTCTATGTGATATTAACCTCGGTCAGAAAACTTTCTGTCGTCCGAATTATTCAGGCAAGGCTGTCACAGAATAAAGCAACCTATTCATTGGTTACTTTGATAACGGGGGCATCAAAAGAAAACTGCATGAACTGCAATTTATTTTATGCCCATTCGAGAAAATTTCAGACTATCCCGTGACTATCTAAACAGCTTTCCAGCGCCCCACACCCTAGCATAGATATAGGCAAGACAGAGCCGTTTAGTCTCCCTTTTTGTCTAAAATTTACCAGATATTATACGGTAGAAGGTTGAGCAATATTATTACTAACAAATATAACTTATTTAATTAAACATTAAAATTTTAAGTGCAAGAACATGCCCAATTGGTTTGTATAACATTATTTCAGAAATGTTTTTCAGACCCCTTGCGTTCAGTTGCCGATCTTAGCTGTCCGAAATTTGCCCCCCTGTTTTTGCTCAAAGCTAGACAGCTCAAACATAGGCCATATGCCCTAAAATATGGGCTATAAAACGTCTTATCTCTAAAGATGACCCCGAATATACCCTCATCTCATTTCATCTCACTACTACTCATTTAAGCAGATTGACGGTTTCTAGCAAGATTAGACGACTAGATAGTTGGCTAATCAAGCTAATCAAGCAACAAAACGTCGAGGCATTATTCATAAAATTGAAAGCTCAGCACCTCATAAACCGCTTAGAAAACGGGCTACGGGTAGCCTTATAGACACGATATATTAAAGCCTAAGCGCTCAACAATTCTTGAACGATAGATGGGCGTTTATCGATCATACCCAACAATACACGTGCAGCACCAGTGGGACGACGACGACCTTGTTCCCATCCGAGAAGAGTCCCTTTGGAAACACCTATGCTTTTTGCAAATTCACTTTGAGAATAACCAATTTTTTTACGAAGCTGAGCTATATCAATAGTCAGAACTTCGATCTCCCACATGGGCAGTCGATTTATCCCCTTTAGCAAAGACATAGGCTTCACGCCAATATGGCTATCCGTTTCTACCAATTCGATTCCAAATGGTTATCAGCATAGATAAAAAGCTATATAGATAACAATCTATCTTAATATCATTCTATAATGATAGCATGATATATTTGTATTTTTCATATAAGCGTCTGATTTGCAATCAATTTTTCTATAATGAATATTATTTTCGCGCCGCTTCTCTTTTGCATTGCTATTCTTTTTAGCTTTGCGCCATACATGTTTTATCTCTTCTAAGCCCAAAGTTTACCCTTAAGCTTTTGCAATAAAATATTTGCCTATTACCGCGCGGATTGCATAAGTAAGACAAAATATAACAGAAATTGTCGCTATATACCTAAAGATCGGGAAATGAATTTTGGCTGTAGTGATACCTACCTGTTAAGCTATTATCCCCAGACCAACAAAACTCACTCATCACCTGTTTTATAAGGTCTGTCGCTTCTTGCTCATTAAACGAATAGTTACAGGCTTATACCCATATAAGCCTGTAACGGGATCAGAATAAAAATCCTTTTTCGTAGAACACTGGTTTTCTCTCTTCTCTATGACTGACCAGCCTTAAAGAACAGCAGAGTTCGTCTGTTATGCTGAATTCTAGTCATACCTCTAGCCAATGCTATAATGCTATAATGCTATAATGCTATAATGCTATAATGCTATAATGCTATAATGCTAGATAATCTCTCAGTAGCTTTTCCACAATTTTCGTCTCACTTATTTTTTGGCCAGTTTCGACTTGTTGATGCGCTACATGCAATTTGAGGGCATTGATAATATCAATCGGCAATCGAAAGATTTTTTGCTGTGTTTCGACTTTTTTGATCTCTGCTTTTGGCAGTCTTTTTTCAGCCTTATCTGCCCCCGCCCCATTTAAGAAATCATCTGGGTCTTTGGATAAGTGGAAATTACTGACATCAGGTTTACGTTTCATTCTATTCATGCTGTGATCTCTTCAAAGAACTGGTTTATCTCGGTAGTGGCAGCAGGGTCTTTCTTAATTTCAGATACAGTAGCGCCTTCGCCGATAGCACGTCGAAAAGCCACACGTTCACAAATTTGACTAGATAACACGGTCAGATTTTGATCTTTCAAAAACTGGAGCATCTCAGCGGAATCTTTTGTTCTCGGATCAATGCGAGAGAGTAAGATATGTATTGTTAAATCGGGATTATAATCACGGGCAATATCTATCACCTCTAACAGGTCAGATAAGGCTGCCGCATCCATATTAGAGGCTCCGACAGGAACAATAGCTCTCTGGCATAACAACAATGTCGATCTTAATCCGGATGTGTCTCGCCCACCGGCATCGATAACGGTATTCATAAAACCAGAAGATAAGTCGCGACCTTCGCTATAGACCGCTTTACCAGTGAGACAGGTTGTCGTTGGATTAAATGGATATTTTTGGTTACTATCGCGTCGCCATGCTGCCCAACTGGCAGAACTAGCCTGTGGATCGCCGTCAATGAGCAGAGTTTTTCCTCTACCGCTAAGGTAGGTTGCGAGATGGACAGCTATCGTCGTTTTGCCAACGCCCCCCTTTGTATTGACGACACCATAAATCATCTACGCACCTTTTTCATGACAGCTAGTTATAAAGATAATATGTTATCATGTTATCTTTATAATATTATATATATTTATCTAAAGAGAGCCTTTAATCTGCATAAAAACGCTTATTTATCTGTATATTATCCGAATTAATGCCTAACGGATTTTTTATAAATTTCTTTTCTATTACCAATTCTGATAACCAGAATCCGCATTACATTATCTTCAATATCGACAATAATGCGGTAATCGCCAATTCGATATTTCCATAAACTACCCAGCGTTGTCCCTTTTAAAGCAGCGCCTAATGACCTTGGATTATCCGATAATGCCAAACGTTCAGATAAAAATTTCAAGATACGCTTTGCGGGCTGTACCCCTAGTTTTCTTAACTCTTTTTGAGCGGCTGGATCGAATTCAATTTTCCAAGCCATATTCAACCATGACGTTATCTAAAGAAATGGTTTTGGTTTCTCCGGAACGAATTTTGATAGCACGTGCCTCGGCAAGATAGATATCTTCCAGTTCTTCTAGATGCTGAAGAATAGCTTCTCTTGCATAAAAAGTTTTTGTCCGCCCCGTGGCCTTCGCCAGTTCGCTTAGACGATCTTCAATTTCTTCTGGTAAACGAATTGCCAACATTTCAACACCTCTTTCGCTATACATATATAGCATAAATTCCGGAAATGCACACAAGAATTAGATAAAGATTCATTATTATATCAAACTATAATGCTATAATGCTATAATGCTATAATGCTATAATGCTATCAATCCAATAGTGTCGAAGACTACCCATTCAATATCTTGCAAGGGAGAGGAACTGCCTCAGTTGCCCCTCAAAGCGCGGAAATCAGGCTTATCTAATGGCTGTTTACGCCTACATCCTAGATACAAAGCTTGTTAAATGGGTATCCGAAAGGCGGATCATAATAGAAATATCATGATAATACTGAAGAAAGTTACAGGCTTGTATGGAATACTGTCCCGTTCAACAAAGCGAAATGAGCAAATCTTCTGTTACATCCGCTACCCATGTTCGACGTTTTCTTGGCGCTTCCGCAGGGAGATTATCATTCCCCGTGCTTGCATTTTTTTCGGGCCTTCTCCTAGAGAATTCTCCATGAGCATGAGGTTATACAGCCCTGATAATAACACCCATGTAATTTTCCTTCCTCGGGGCATGGGAGCCAGAAAACATCGACGCATGGATGTCTGACGAGCTCATGCCCCTGTTTTTTGTAGTGATCATTCTCGAAATTAAGAAAAAAATCATTTTCCGCTATCTCTCGTCACTAAAGCGCATTGCCCTTCCACTGGGAGCATGGGGTAGAATGATCGTGCCCACCTTGACGTATCGGCTAGTGGCAATGCGGCTGGGCTTTCCGTGTGGTAAAGGATGCTGTCTTCATATTGCCAATCATTTTTGCTCTCGACCAGCCTATTTATCGCGAACATGGCATTTTCCGGATTAGACTTTGTGATAGTAGCGAAATGAGTATCTGTGCCGGTAATGTCCTGTCTGCTCTGATTGGGTGACTCTGACTACGCTTTTTGTCTCAGCGCGACCGGATAAAAGATATCCGGCAACGGATGAGGTTCTATCCCCCAGAGCCGACATTCGGTTTTCCCTAAAAACAGACGGTCCTAGACAAGGATATGGTCGATCAGTCATTCGGTGAAAGAACACCGAAGCATGGTGACGAGGTCTCTGCGACGATAGACCTCGAAGAATGTCTCTACTGTTCCAGTACGAGACATCCCGAGTTTTCTCTATCAGAAATGTCCCAAATTACGAGCCCAGACGCACGAGCGCTTTGCCGGTGTTACCACCGCTGAACAGTGAGAAGAACGCTTCCGGTCCCTTCTCGAGACCATCGAAGATCGTATATCGGCTCTTGATCATCCCCTTGGAGACCCAGTACCCCATCTGAGCCAGACATTCGGTACGACGCGTCATGAAGTCTGTATTGATAAAACCCCGGATACTCAGACGCTTAGAGATGACCTTCGATAGGTTCGAAAATCCGTTCGGCTCATCGGAATTATACATCGCGATCATGCCGCAGATCGCGAAACGGGCGTTACGTTTTGCTACCCCTATTGCTGCATTGAGCTGCTCGCCACCGACGTTATCGAAATAGACGTCCACCCCGTCAGGGGCCACCTTGCGTAGCTTCTCCTCGAACTGTCCGGGTGATTTGTAGTCGATAGTGTAATCAGCGCCCAGCGATCGTACGAACTCGCATTTCTCGGCGCCACCTGCCGAACCAATAACGGTCATACCACGCAGCTTGGCAATCTGCACGACAAGAGATCCGACAGCACCAGCGGCAGCAGAGACGAATACAACATCGCCTGGTCGGGCTTCAGCTACGTCAAACAGACCGAAATAGGCCGTCATCCCGATCGTCCCCAGAACGTCAAGAAAATATTCGTCCTTCAGATCTCTATCCGGCAACGGAAGTGCATTTTCAGCCTTGAGGGTAGCGACGTCGCGCCAGCCCAGAAAATGGCTAACTCGATCACCCACCTTGAAACGATCGGAACGCGTTTCGATCACCTGGCCAACGGCAGCGCCCGTCATCGGCTCATTCAGACCGAAAGGCGCGATATAGCTATCTCCCTCATCCATGCGAGGGCGCATATAGGGGTCGACAGAGAAGAAATTGTTTTTGACCCTGATTTCTCCGTCATTCAACGGCCGATCAGGGATGTCCTTCAAGGTGAAATTCTCCAAGGTTGGAAACCCTTTCGGACGGGAAGCGAGAGTCCATGCACGGGACATCGATTTTTCCTTCATTACTGGTTAGAGAAAATCTATACCAGTAAAACAAAAGCTTCGTCAGAGGGGAACTAGTTCACATCATCTAGGGATGACCGCGACTTTATGTCCACTCATCTACCCTGCTTGAAGACTGTGTTTCTCCCAGATGGTTTCAGGTCGCCGAGACGTGCAGGCGCACATTGATGTTTCCGCGCGTCGCTTTGGAATAGAGGCAGACCTTGTGTTTGGCTTCGACCAGCTTTTGGGCTTCAGCGGCATCAATACCATGCACTTTGATATAAAGATCGATATCTAGGACATATCCTCCCTCGGAGGTCTACTGCCCCATACTAACCTCAGCCGAGGTCTTGCTGCCGGTCACATTCAGCTGCAACTGCCTAGCGACCATATCCAGCTATGATCAAGAGGCCAAAGTCGACGAGATAAGGAAAAAATCTAGACAACATGGAAGCAAGAAAAGGGTTATTTGAGCACCTCGCCGCCATTGAAGATGGTGTCATAAGATGCTGACTTATAAACCAAGTCAAGAAGGGGGAAAATTTGCTGATGCGACTATTTTATCAAGAAAAAATGGAGTTGGCGACACAGATGCATTCGTACAAAGGTTCAACATGGAGCTCAAGGCTCTAGAACTCACGAAATCAAAATTCTCCAAGGATCGAGTCCTCCATAATCCCTGTCTCAGAGGCAGCTCTCGAAATAGCATAACCAAAGTTCTGAATGAGAAAGAAAATCGGATTGTTTCTATTGCAGTATTCTTGGATAATGTCACGGACAAGAACAACCATACTCCGTTTATCTTTGACGATCCGATACCCTAGCGTGACCAAATCTATGAAGAAACCATGGTTTAAAGGCTAATCGATTTAGCTCAGGATAAACAGGTTAGTGTCTTTACTCACTGCCTATCTTTTCTTGGAACAGGCAGTTTTTTTCGGAGAGAAAGAGCATCAAGGCAGATATTATAAACATTCGTTCAGCGGAATGGAAAACAGGGAAGCCAGTAGTGCTCCATGGATAGCAATTGAGCACTGCGGGCAAGACAGAAAAACCTTGCCCGTTGATCCCCTTCTTATGTTTTCTTACTTACTGATTGGAATGTGGGAAAACCAGTTTTAGGACACAGAGGCATACACCGGATGTAGGTTTCTGTAGCATCGTTTGGGCCTATATCCCAAAAACCCAATTTATATATAGTACGTGAATTATATTCACAAATCTGATAACTATTCTATAATACCAACAATACTTTCCCATACTCGCATATGAATTTTACCATCCTCAATTTTGTTCCTATCCATATTGCTCGCAACAACGCGTTTTATTGCTTTCACCTCAGGAAAAGAAATCCATTTTTCATCATTTGAAAAATTCAGAATAATCAGAGCTGTGTAGGTGGAATCTACCCGGATGTAAGCGTAAATTAGCTGGTTATCTGGAGAAATATCTCTATATTTTCCATGTACAAGAACTGGAAATAGTTTCCTTATCTGGATCATTCTCTTGTAAAAAGAAAGAACAGATTTTGGGTCAGAAGATTCAGTAGAACAGTTGACTGTGTGCAAGTTCGGATTAACGGGCATCCAGGGTTTCACTGAAGAAAATCCAGCGTTAGGCCCATTATCCCATTGCATGGGGGTTCTAGCGTTATCCCGGGTTGTTGTCGCTAGATTTTTAAGCATCTCCTGAGACGAGATTCTTCCAGCTTTAACCTGTAAGCGCCATTCATTATGCGCAAATACATCCCCGAACTGATCGATCTGAACGGGAAATTAGTCATGCCTATTTCCTGCCCTTGGTAGATAAATGGCGTACCACGCAGGGAAAGCATCATCGTTGCAAGGAGTTTCGCTGAGCGATCTCTGTATTCGGGTAATTGCGAACCAAAACGTGATACTGATCGTGGGTAGTCATGATCTTCCAGCCACACGACGGGCCACGTTGCGGGGTGATCGTCAAAGCTATTGTCACAATTAAATGCTCGCAGGTCGCTTAGCACTACAGTTGTTTTTTGAGATGAGAGACATAAGCAGTTGCCTGATGAGTTCTTCGAAAGCGTGACCAATGGAGGATATAGTCGAGGGAAATTTGTCTCTGTGTCAATCTGACGATAAGGCGCCTGATTTCCTGAATGGACCATCGGATCAGGCTTTATAAACGTTTTATAATCTTTTTTTTGGTGTTCTGGCATTTGCTTGTACCCTTACACCGGTCATCAGAGCATAGGCCATCATGACGAGGGATACGTGACGATGCCAGCCATGCCATGAGCGGGTTTCATTGTGATCGAGGCCGAATTCATTTTTGGCTGTTTTGAAACCTTCTTCGATCCGCCAGCGCGTTCCCTCGACCTGAACGAACTTTTCAAGCGTTGTTCTAGCAGGGCACCAGACAGTGAAATAGGCGTTTTTTCCGGCATTCAGTAGATGCGCGATTTATTGTCAATGGCATGAAGTTCTATACGCAAACGCTACAGTTCCTGTTCCATGCATCTAGGTATCAAGAGCGAGTGTGCGAGAAACCAGTCAGAAAGAGAATTTTGGAAAGAATAACTGGATAGCGCCTTGTTTTTGACTGGCGCCGCCTTTCATTACAGAAGAAACGAAATGCTAGTTATGCCTCACTCTATTTTTAGCTGAAGCGGTTCATAATATGATTATAACCTAAACTGCCATGGAATACTTTTTTAGCTTTTATTCTTTGGCCGCTACAGCCTTATTTTTTCTGTAGAAGGGCTATGAATTCCCTGATTATAGTTGATGTGGTATCAAAACTCGTAAAACATCAAGAAAATCGTTTTTTTCATTGTACCCTTAGTGTCCGGTTAACCAACCCTAGCCCTCGCGCCATAGGTGTTGCTTTTTACGCAATTTTTAGTCGGGTGCAAGATAGTAAATATCCCGTGAAATAGAGATGAAAACACAAAGTTTTTTAGAAAAATGCCAGTTTTCCTTGTTCGCAAAATTACGCAGGCTCAACGCATTTTTGAAAGCGTAAAAAAGAGTAAAAACTGCTTATTTTCTTAAAACCATGGAAAGCAAACTGCTATCAAATAAAATTATTGATGCTAACTGCGAGATCGTTTCTCGGTAGATATTATTGGTAATATTTGAGATTAAAAATTTAGGGAGATAAGAATTTAAAGATTCTGATCACTGCATTAGTCTATAAAAATTTATTGCTGGTTTGGGCACCAAGGAACCGCAATGTTATTTTATCTTGCCAAAATATTAAATTTGGCTGCCCGTTCGATGCATATTTGAGAGGTTTTTCGATTAATGCCTCTGCAATTGCATCCAATACTTTTATTCCCTACCTAAACTGTAGGAAATTCACCACCATGTTTTACACATTCTATCTACTTACCCGTCTTTTTGAATATATTGGAAATCTTGAATAAGTAAGTCAGGACCTACTAAATTCTTTTTTATCTTTCGGAAGTAACTATACAGAATTTTTGACAGTCACAGTCAATACTTCAATATCATATTTCATATATCAGAAGTTCGAATCTCAATACTTGGGTTGAATAGCATAAATGAATGGCATGTGATAACTGTGAATAATATATTGGCGGTCATAACAATCATCAAGGTAATTTTCATACCTGTTAGAATTTTTTCTAGAGCCGAACAAAAGTCATTCGAATATAATTAGATGTCACAAGGAAGGAAAAGTTTTGCTGGATCAAACATTTTCTGCACATAATCTTCGAAAAATATCAGAGCAGGAAAAAAGAAAGGGACGGATTCGAGATTTAATCTATTTCAAAGAAGTTAAAAGAAAGACTGAAGAACTGAAGTCTGCTATTCAAGTTACAAAAGACTTTAGACACCGTCATCGAGGTAAATACTCGACTGATAAACAATCAGAATTCAATATTATTAAGGAAATTAGAGAAGAAAAACGAAAAGAAAGAGATGATCTCCTTCTTAAAGGACTTGAAGATGTTTCGCGGGTTATTAACCGAAAAAATTTTGAAATTAGTTTTACTAAAAAGAGCGGTCCCAATGGAAAGCCTGTCTACGTTATAGATAAAAATCAGCCAGATCAACTCTATGCACTTAAAAAACTAGAGGCAAATATTGCAGCTATTTACAAGGTTCGTCCACAAAATCGCAATCAAATAATGGATCAGCTTATCGGCATTCTCTCCAGTAGGTTTAATTATCATGTAATTCGCACTGACATAACAAGTTTCTTTGAAACTATTCCCCACGACCGATTGCTCGGTAAGCTTAAGGCAGATCAACTTTTAAGCCAAAAATCAATGCGTATTACAGAAAAAATTCTTTTTCTTTATGCGGATTTAGCTTTAACACCAGGAAAAGGATTACCAAGAGGGTTAGGTATAAGTTCATATCTATCTGAACTCTATATGAGAGATTTTGATCAAAAGATAAAAAGTCTTCCTGATACAGTATTTTATGCCAGATATGTGGATGACATTGTTATTCTTTTCGCACCACTTCCAGGCTCGGATGTCAGCACAAAAAAAGAAGAAATAAAAAATCATCTCCTTTCCTTTTCTCTCTCGATGAATCTCAAAAAAACAGAAGAGTCTCCATTAGATGATGATGGGCATCCGCGATCCAGATCAGGATGGTCTTTTGAATACTTAGGCTACAAGTTAGATTTTGGTTCTGATTTGTCTGTTACGATGAGTAAAAAGAGATTGGATCGGTATAAAAAGAGAATTTGTGTGTCTTTTGATCGATATCAAAGTCAAAAAACAAAAAATTCAAAGCATGCATACCGACTTTTGATCAAAAGAGTTCGCTTTCTTACATCAAACACGCAACTAACGCACAATAAGAGCAATGCTTATGTAGGAATATATTTTAATAATAGACATCTTAATAAATATAAAGATCTTAAAGCTCTTGATAATTTCTTAGGCATTAAAATACAACAAATTTTGAGCCCATCACTTAGAAGAAAGTTAAATCAGTATTCTTTTGAGGCAGGATTTAAAGAAAAAAACTTTAGACGATTCCATAAAAAGGATGAGTTTAAAGAGATAGTGAAAGCATGGAAATATGAAAAATAAAAGAAGAAGGCTTAAACTTGATCCTAAAGCCAGATATCAAAGACCTGTTGCTACTGATATACTACCATTTGAGGTTCCACCATCATTCTCGAATTTAGGATTCTTTTCCTTTCTTGCAAAATTAAATGTAAAGATATCCACATGGTGTAACAGTCAGACTGTAAGGTGGATATCTGATAATAATCAGTATGATGATATTATATTTATTTTGTTTGGAACCCAAAAACAGGACGAAAAAAATTTTCGTACGTATCCAGAGAAAGTCGATGGAAAAACTTATTTGATAAGAGAATCAATAATCCCTCCTAAATGGACAATTCCTTTTAATTTCCGTATTTCTCACAAAGAAACTTCATTTCGTCAGCTTTCAGTTATTCATCCAAAAAATCAGGTCTTTGTTGCCGACTTTTACTATAAAAATTCTTCAGAATTACTGTACCACTGTACCAAAAGTAATTTTTCAATTCGATTTCCTTCCTCTGTTGCAAAAACAGTTAGGTTTAAAGATAGGCTATTCTATGAAAAAAAGGGTGGCTACCAGGATTCTATTGAAGAGGTTGAAAGAGAATATGAAGGAGCAGGATCTTTTTTTGCTTATGAAAAGTATAGTAATATATTCAAATTCTATGAAAGTTATGTATATCTGAATGCGGAAAGAAAATTCCGTACATTGCTGAAACTTGATATTTCCAGCTGTTTTGATAGTATTTATACGCACTCTATGACGTGGGCAACTGTAGGGCAGGAGTTCGCTAAGGAAAATATACAATACTTAAAATCTATGTTCGGTAGTAAATTTGACAAACTTCTCAGTGAGATGAATAGAGGGGAAACAAACGGTATTGTTATCGGACCAGAATTTTCTCGAATATTTGCTGAAATTATTTTACAGGATGTCGACAGAAAACTGGAAAAAATGCTTCTATTAAATCATAATATCACAAATCGCGTTGATTATGAAATTTTCCGGTATGTTGACGACTACTTTGTATTTTACAGCAGCGAAGATATCGCAAAATATGTCAAGCAGCATCTTTCTGAACTTCTGAAAGAAGTTAAGCTTACTTTAAGCTCAGAAAAAACTAAGACTTATGATCGTCCTATCATTACACCGCTTACAATTGCAAAGAATAAAATTAGCGACTGTCTTGCAAGAAGGATCATTACGAATATTGCTCAAAAAGAAAATCCAGATGGTGGTAAAGATATAAATTGTTTTAGTGTTAAAGTTCAAAAAAATAGCCTTATTACAGAATTTAAAACTGCTATTAAAGAGAGTGATATTCAATATAAAGATGTCCTCAATTATACTTTGGCCGCGATAGAAAGAAAAATAAATTTTATTTTCAGAAAATTTAAATCTAATCATAATGATCACAAAAATTATAAGGAACTAGCTCAGGCTATCCTTAGCTTGATAGAATTTTCAACTTTTATTTATGCTGCACAACCTAGAGTCAATTTTACGGTTCGATTGACAAGAATCGTTTCTATTATAGTAGATAATTTTCATGAGTTGAAAGTTGACCCCGAATTGAAAGATCAGGTTTTTAAGTACATTTTTGATAGCTTAAATCGGCACATAAAGCATACTCCCCATGATCATTTTCATGAAGTAGAAATTTTATATTTGCTACTGGCGTTGAAAAAGTTGGGACGTAATTATCAAGTTACCGAAGAGAATGTTACAAAATTTATTGGTATTGAAATAAATAAAAAAGATGATTCAAGACCTCCGATGAATTATTTCTCTATATCAGTATGTCTCTTATACATTAGAAATAAAAAAAAATATAATAAACTTCGGATGTTTCTTGAAAATGAAATAAAAAATAAATTTTTGGATAGAAAAGCTTATTTGAAAACTGATGCAGAATTGATAATTGCAATGCTTGATCTCCAATGCTGTCCTTTTATTTCAGATGAGCTTAAAAAAGAATTGGCCTCTTATTACGAGGTTGAAGAAAATAGAAGATCTTTTTTATCCGAAGCTGTTCCATACTGGTTTACGCATTGGGAAGAATTTGATTTGTCTTTAGCACTTGACAAGAAGCGGGCTTGCGAGGTTTACTAGTAAGTAGGGCAGCGTCCAAACTAGGTTTTTCCTAGATTGTGTTTTAGCTTGAAAAGCAATCTGAAATACACACACAAGCTCCTTATCCTACTGTGCCTATGAACGGTATTAGGATTGCGTTGGTGGTCGGGGCGCGCCATCGGCGCGCCGCTTCTGCTGAGTGATTTAACGTGGCCATTACTCAGCAGGTGGCAATGAACTATTTTAACAGGAGCCGTATAGGTCTATTTTACTTGTACGGGATATATCCAGTCTCAAAAAATCTATATGCACCTAAACTTTAAATAGCCGAAAAAGATATGCAGCAATGCTCTCGTCTTGAAACAGCTATCTCTTGGTTAGCACTCCAGTTGTTTTTTTGAAATGAGATATGGTTTCATGCATTGTCATGGAATGGAACACAATGACGGGCGGAGCGTCTGTTGAAGAGGCGCTGTCGCTGATGGTCGCAGGCGTGCGGACGGTCAAGGAAAAGATGCGCCCCCTGTTCGGTCAGACGCGTGTTGAGGTCTCGGCGGAGCATTATTTAGAAAGTCTTTTGGACAATTTGCCGCGCAAGACAGGTTGGCAACGTGCAGAAGCGGCTGGTGATGGAGGTCCTTGGCGCCAGCAGGCCTTACTGGGCCGGACGCGGTGGGATGCAGAGGGTCTGCGCGACATTGTCCGCGATCATGTTCAGGAAACCTTGGGCGCTGAGGAGGCTGTCCTCGTGATTGATGAGACCGGCTTCCTCAAGAAGGGTAAGGCTTCCTGCGGCGTGGGACGCCAGTCAGGCAAGGTCACGAACTGTCAGATTGGTGTGTTTGCAGCCTATATCTCTCCGCAGGGTCATGCTTTTGTGGATCGCGCCCTGTACTTCCCAAAACCTGGACATCGGATCTGTCACGGTTGTCTACAGCCTCTGTCCCAGCAGACGTGACATTTGTGACTAAACCCTCTCTAGCCCGACAGATGATCGAGCGCAGTCTTCGTGCGGGTCTTCCTTTTGAATGGGTTGCTGCCGATAGTGTTTATGGCGTGGGAGAGATCGAGATGGGGCTTCGGCATGCTGGAAAGGGCTACGTCTTGGGCATGGCAGGCAGTCACTGGTTCAATTCATGGGGACTGGAAGAGAGACCCATCGCGGGAGAAGCCCGTGACATCGCCCAGAATGCTCCAGAAAAAGCCTGGGTATCCCTGTCGGCCGGACATGGAATAAAAAGGCGAGCGGCAATATGACTGGCTGTGGTGTCCGCTCGCAAAACTCAACGGAGCAGACTATACGGCGGATGATAGCAGACCATGGATTCAGGGACTGCTCGTGCGTCGAAATCCAACTGATGGGAATCTCGCCTATTTCACTGTCTGGTGCCCTGCTGGAACAACGCTTGAAAAGCTCGTTCAGGTCGAGGAAACGCGCTGGCGGATCGAAGAAGGTTTCAGAACGGCCAAAAATGAATTCGGCCTCGATCACAATGAAACCCGCTCATGGCATGGCTGGCATCGTCACGTATCCCTCGTCATGATGGCCTATGCTCTGATGACCGGTGTAAGGGCACAAGCAAATGCCAGAACACCAAAAAAAAAGATTATAAAACGTTTATAAAGCCTGATCCGATGGTCCATTCAGGAAATCAGGCGCCTTATCGTCAGATTGACACAGAGACAAATTTCCCTCGACTATATCCTCCATTGGTCACGCTTTCGAAGGACTCATCAAGCAACCGCCTATGCATCTCATCTCAAAAAACAACTGTAGTGCTAAGGTAATCTATTTCTATGCAAGGAACGAAAAAAGAACAAATTTTTGGTGCGTAAAAATGAAAAAAATCTCATGAGCCCGTTTCCAGTATGAATGAGAGGCTTAAAGATAGTTTCCTTCCGCCCTCATGTCAGCCATACAGCTGCCCAGATCGTTTTCTGCATAGCCGACATGACCAGCGCAAACCTCTGTTGCTACTTGGAAGCTGTGAGCGGACCGGCCGGATCTGGGACGAAAACTGTCGATAACGGACGCTCACCGGGCCGTGTGCAGGTCATGCAAACCCGTTTTATGCGCCAACTTTCCGGCTGACCGCTTCTGTCTTTAATCGTCACAGCGCGCACAGGCGGCATCGGTGGACCGTGGGTAAGCTACAGTGCTTCGGCTCAGGTGCCCGGACATCGAAGACAGTGACGCAATAGCCCGAATACAAGGAGCGATACGCCCAAAACCAGCGCGATCTTATCAGAACTCTGAAATTGCTCGGAATTCCCGCCTTGTAGAAATCCGTAAATTTCCATAGAAATCTCAAAAGGGATGATTTTGGGAACGTGATTCGCATGGCAGCTGACATCATGACCATTGATGAAGTCGCCGACTATCTTAGAATCAACAGGAAAACCGCTTACCGCCTTGCGGCCGACAGCAAGCTGCCCGGCTTCAGGGTTGGCGGCACGTGGCGGTTTCGGCGCGTGGATATTGAGGACTGGATCGAGCGTGAAGCCAGTTCGCAGAAGGACAAAAAGAGATGACCGGCCAAGAACAACGCGCAGCGCTACAACGGAAAATCTGGGACATCGCGAACGATGTGCGCGGCTCGGTCGATGGCTGGGACTTCAAACAGTATGTCCTTGGCACGCTCTTCTATAGGTTCATCAGCGAGAATTTCGCTGCCTATATCGAGGCCGGTGAAGAGAGTATCGACTATGCGGCTCTATCCGATGACGTCATCACTGATGACATTAAGGACGATGCCATCAAGACCAAGGGCTATTTCATCTATCCCAGTCAACTGTTCGCCAATGTGGTGGACAACGCCAACACGAATGACAGCCTGAACACCGATCTGGCGCAGATCTTTGCGGCTATTGAATCCTCGGCCAATGGCTATCCGTCTGAGCTGGATATTAGGGGCCTGTTCGCCGATTTCGACACGACCAGCACGCGCCTCGGCAATACCGTCACGGAAAAGAATAGCCGATTATCCAAGGTGCTTAAGCGCGTTGCGGAACTGGATTTCGGAGACTTTGACAACAGCCAGATTGACCTGTTCGGCGATGCCTATGAATTCCTGATCTCTAACTATGCCGCCAATGCGGGCAAGTCTGGCGGCGAGTTTTTTACCCCGCAACATGTTTCAAAGCTCATCGCGCAGCTCGCCATGCACGGGCAAGAAAAGGTCAACAAGATTTACGACCCAGCCTGCGGCTCCGGCTCGCTGCTGCTGCAAGCCAAGAAGCAGTTCGATGAACACATCATTGAAGAGGGTTTCTTCGGGCAGGAGATCAATCACACGACCTATAACCTCGCCCGCATGAACATGTTCCTGCACAACATTAATTATGACAAGTTCAATATACAACGCGGCGATACGCTCACCCAGCCGCATTTCCAGGACGACAAGCCTTTTGACGCCATCGTCTCCAACCCGCCCTATTCGGTGAAGTGGATCGGCTCGGACGATCCGACCCTGATCAACGATGACCGCTTTGCTCCGGCGGGAGTGCTGGCACCCAAGTCAAAGGCCGATTTCGCCTTTGTGCTGCATGCACTCAGCTATCTGTCGGCCAAGGGCCGTGCGGCGATCGTCTGCTTTCCCGGCATTTTCTATCGCAACGGGGCGGAGAAAAAGATCCGGCAATATCTCGTCGATAACAACTATGTCGAGACGGTGATCGCACTAGCCTCCAACCTTTTCTACGGCACGACTATCGCGGTGACGATCCTGGTCCTGGCCAAGAACAAGACCGACACGGCCATCCAATTCATCGACGCCAGCGGCGAAGAGTTTTTCAAGAAGGCCACCAACACCAATCTGATGACGGACGATCACATCGCGCGGGTGATGAAGATTTTTGATCGCAAGGAAGACGTCGATCATGTTGCCGCCTCGGTGCCGTATGAGATCATCGTGAATCGCGGCTATAACCTCTCGGTCAGCTCCTATGTCGAGCCGCGCGACACGCGCGAGGTGATCGACATCGATATCCTCAATGAAAAAATTAACACGACAGTTGAGCGGATCAATCGGCTCCGCGCCGACATTGACGCCATCATTGCGGAGATCGAGGCATGAGCGCGGCGGGGTTTCTGGAGAAGCTGCTGGATGGGGCTGATGTGGTGTGGGTGCCTTTGGGAGATGAAAGTTTTTTCAAGATTGCCAATACCGCGCGCAGGCCGGTCAAAGCCTCTTTGCGCGCAGCTGGAGAAATTCCCTACTACGGCGCGAACAACATTCAGGACTACGTCGACGGCCATACGCATGACGGCGAATACGTCCTGATCGCTGAGGATGGTTCAGCAAGTCTCGAAAGCTATTCGATCCAATATGTTCGGGGTAAATTCTGGGCCAACAACCATGTTCACGTTGTGAGGGGAGCCGACGGAGTCGATACGCGGTTTTTATTTCACTATTTGACGACGGCCAACTTCCTCCCGTTCCTATCGAGCAAAGGGCGGGCAAAGCTGACAAAGGGAAATTTGGTTCAAGTCACGGTCCCCATTCCATGCCCGGATGATCCGGTAAAGTCGATGGCGATACAGGGGGAGATTGTTCGGATACTGGACACCTTCACCGAGCTTACTGCCGAGCTTACTGCCGAGCTTACCCAGCGCAAAAAGCAATACAACCACTACCGCAACCAACTCCTGACCTTTGATGAGGGTGAGGTTGAGTGGAAGACGCTGGGAGAAGTGAGTCTGAAATCATACTCCGGCGCTACGCCCACGGCGGGTAGCCCAAAATACTATGATGGCGGGTCAATTCCTTGGCTAAGAACTCAAGAGGTTATTTTTGGTGATATCCATGACACGGGGGTAAAAATTACTCAGGCTGCGGTGGATGAAACGGCCGCCAAATGGGTGCCGGAGAACTGCGTTATTATCGCCATATCGGGAGCGACAGCTGGCCGTTCGGGAATAAACAAAATTCCACTCACCACAAACCAGCACTGCTGCTGTTTGGAAATTGACCCGAAGCAAGCGAATTACCGTTATGTTTTCCATTGGGTAAGCCGGAACTACGAAAACTTGAAGGAGATGGGACAAGGCGCGCGTGGCGATCTGAATTCGGGGCTCATAAAGGGCTTCAAAATTCCCATCCCGTACCCCAACGATCCAGCGAAGTCTATTGAAGAACAAGCCCGCATCGTCGCCATTCTCGACACATTCGACACGCTGACGACTTCGATCAGCGAAGGCCTGCCCCGCGAAATCGAGTTGCGCGAAAAGCAATATGCTTATTACCGTGATCAGTTGCTGAGCTTTCCCAAGCCTGACGCAGAGGCTGCCTAAATGGGACAGACGCTGACCGAAATCGCTGAAACGCTGCGGGATGCCGACAAGAAGGTGCAGCTGATTTATGCGTTTAACGCCTCCGGCAAGACGCGCCTGTCACGGGCGTTCAAGAACCTTATCGCACCTAAGAGTCAGGATAACGACGAAACGCTGGATGAGGCCATTCTGCCCCGTGAAAAAATCCTCTATTATAACGCTTTTACCGAAGACCTCTTTTATTGGGATAATGACCTCTTAAGCGATGGCGAGCCCAAGCTGATCATTCAACCAAACACATTTACCGACTGGATTATAGGTGAGCAGGGCAAGGACAACGACGTCATTGCCAACTTCCAACACTATACCAACAAAAACCTGACACCTGTCTTTCTGGAAAAAGACGGGCCAAGAGTAGGCGAAAAGACCTATCCATCGGTCTCTTTCTCGTTAGCAACGGGCGATGATGAAGCTACGACGGGCATCAAGATTTCAAAGGGTGAGGAAAGCAACTTCATCTGGAGCGTCTTTTTCACGCTTATAGAAGAAGTGGTTACGGTACTGAGCGCTGCTGAGGCTGAGGATCGAAGCACCAACAAATTCGATAAACTCGAATATGTTTTCATTGATGACCCGGTGAGCTCTCTTGACGATAACCATCTCATAGAGCTGGCGCAAACTCTGGCGACGTTGATCAAGTCTGCGCCTCAAGACGGCCCCAAATTTATCATCACGACCCACAATCCGCTATTTTTCAACGTCCTCTTCAACGCTTTCAAGAAGGGGTTGAAGTATCAGTTGTCTCAGAACGAGGACGGTACTTTTTCACTGGACCGTTGGAACACCGATAGCCCATTTTCCTATCATCTGCATTTGATTGAGAAATTGAAAACCGCATCTGAAAATGATGGGTTTGAGAAATACCACTACAACCTTCTCCGAAATATTCTGGAAAAGACAGCGACCTTCATGGGGTACGAGGATTGGGCAGACCTGTTGCCTCATACTGCGGATGGGACCAGCGACGCCTATTTGAAGCGAGTTGTAGATATCTCGAGCCATTCAAAGCACGCTGGAGACGAACAACCTCAGCTTTCAAAAGATGACAAGCGAGTCTTGGGATATCTCCTAGGTGAGACAGCCAACAAAAAGTACGAGTTCGCTGCGCGATATCGGATGATTGTCGAGGAAACGCCTGATGACTGAGCAGATGACGCCGATCGCCGAGACAAATCGCTTTATCGTTCTCGATAAATATGTGCGCGCTTGGGAGGCGGCTGACAGCTATCAGTCTGAGACCGACCTAGAGCGCGAGCTTGTTCAGGATCTGCACGATCAAGGCTATGAGTATCTGCCTGACCTGAAATCAACCAACGCCATGCTGGCAAATGTTCGCGTTCAGCTGCAAGCCCTCAATGATGTTCAATTTACAGATAAGGAATGGGCGCGCTTCGTTGAGACCTATCTTGATCGACCCAGCGACAGTGCCACTGACAAGACCCGCAAGATTCACGACGACTACATTTTTGACTTCGTCTTCGATGATGGTCGTATCCAGAACATCTATCTGGCTGATAAGGTCAATGTCTGTCGCAACAAGATTCAGGTCATCAAGCAGTTCGAGCAAGCGGGCACTCATACGAACCGCTACGATGTGACCATTCTGGTGAATGGGCTGCCGCTAGTGCAAGTCGAGCTTAAAAAGCGCGGCGTCGCCATTCGGGAAGCGTTCAACCAGATCCACCGCTACAGCAAAGAGAGCTTCAACTCGGACAATTCGCTCTTTAAGTACCTCCAGATCTTCGTAATCTCGAACGGCACGGATACGCGCTACTTCGCCAACACGACCAAGCGCGACAAGAACAACTTTGACTTCACGATGAACTGGGCGCAGGCCGATAACAGCCTGATCCGGGACCTGAAGGATTTTACGGCGACCTTCTTCGAGAAGCGCACGTTGTTGAACGTATTGCTGAACTATTCCGTTTTCGACGTCAGCGACACGCTGCTGGTGATGCGTCCCTATCAGATCGCGGCGACTGAGCGAATCTTACGAAAGATCAAAAGCTCGTTCGAAGGCAAGACGCTTAGTAAACCGGAAAGCGGCGGATATATCTGGCACACTACAGGCTCAGGCAAAACGCTGACCAGCTTCAAGGCGGCCCGCCTCGCCACTGAACTCGATTTCATCGACAAGGTCTTTTTCGTGGTCGACCGCAAGGACCTCGATTTCCAAACGATGAAGGAATATCAGCGCTTCTCGCCGGACAGCGTCAATGGATCGGACAGTACAGCCGGGTTGAAGCGGAACCTCTCCAAGGACGACAACAAGATCATCGTCACGACCATCCAAAAGCTCAACAATTTGATGAAGAGCGAGGGCGACCTGCCGGTCTATACCCAGCGCGTCGTCTTTATTTTCGACGAATGCCATCGCAGCCAGTTTGGTGAGGCACAGAAGAACCTCAAGCGGAAGTTCAAACAGTTCTGCCAGTTCGGCTTCACCGGCACGCCGATCTTTCCGGAAAATGCTTCGGGTGCGGAGACGACGGCCAGCGTATTCGGGAGCGAACTTCATTCCTATGTGATCACCGACGCCATCCGCGACGAGAAGGTGCTGAAGTTCAAGGTCGACTACAACGATGTGCGCCCTCAGTTCAAAGCGATCGAAACCGAACAGGACGAAAAGAAGCTGACCGCCGCCGAAAACCGACAAGCTCTTCAGCACCCCGAACGAATCGCCGAGATTTCCCAGTACATTCTCGATAACTTCTGCCGCAAGACGCATCGTCTCTATGGAGACAATAAGGGTTTCAACGCCATGTTCGCGGTGAGCAGCGTTGATGCAGCCAAGCTCTATTATGAAAAGCTGAATGCGTTGCAGGACGGTAGCGACAAGCCGTTGAAGATCGCGACCATTTTTTCATTCGCTGCCAACGAAGAACAGGATGCGATTGGCGACATTCCTGACGAGAGTTTTGAGGTTTCGGCGCTGGACAGCAGCGCCAAGGAATTCCTGAACGCCGCCATCTCGGACTACAACGCCTGTTTCCAAACGAATTTCAGCGTCGATAGCAAAGGCTTCCAGAATTATTACAGGGATCTGGCGAAACGGGTGAAGTCAAAGGAAGTCGACCTGCTCATTGTGGTTGGCATGTTCCTGACCGGCTTCGACGCGCCAACCCTGAACACGCTGTTCGTCGACAAGAATTTGCGTTTTCACGGCCTTATACAAGCCTACTCCCGCACCAACCGCATTTATGATGCGACCAAGTCCTTTGGCAACATCGTTACCTTCCGCGACTTGGAAGAGGCGACCGTCAAGGCGATTACACTCTTTGGCAACGCCAATACCAAGAACGTCGTTCTGGAGAAGAGCTACTCAGAATACATGGAAGGTTTTACGGATCAGGCGACAGGCGAAGCGCGGCGAGGCTTTATCGATGTCGTCCGTGAGCTGGAAGAGCGTTTCCCAGATACCACGGTCATCGAAAAGGAAGCGGACAAGAAGACCTTTGCGAAGCTGTTCGGCGAGTATCTCCGTGTTGAGAATATCCTTCAAAATTATGATGAATTCTCCAGCCTAAGAGAGCTTCAGGAGATCGACGAGAGTGACGCCGAAGCGGTGAGAGCGTTCAAGGAGCGGCATCATTTGAGTGATGATGACGTTGACGACCTCAAGAGCATCGAGATGCCTGCTGACCGAAAGCTCCAGGACTACCGTTCGGCCTACAATGACATTCGGGACTGGCTTCGCCGTGAAAAGGCTAGCGCCGAGCATGTTGAGTCAACGATCGACTGGGATGATGTCGTCTTTGAGGTCGACCTCTTGAAGTCCCAGGAAATAAATCTGGATTACATCCTTGAGCTAATCTTCGAGCACAACAAAAAAACGAAGAGCAAGTCAGAGCTCGTTGGCGAAGTTCGTCGTGTCATTCGTGCCAGTATTGGCAACCGCGCGAAAGAAAACCTCATCGTCGATTTCATCAATCAGACAAACCTTGACGAACTAGGGGACAAGGCCGACGGGGTCATTAAGGCTTTTTTTGCCTTCGCACAAGCCGAACAATGCCGGCAAGCGGAAGAATTGATAACCGATGAAAAATTGAATGCGGAGGCTGCCAAGCGCTACATTGCGACGTCGATCAAGCGCGAATATGCGAGCGAAAACGGCACAGAGTTGAATTCGATCCTTCCAAAAATGAGCCCGCTCAATCCACAATACCTGACAAAAAAAAGAGATGTGTTCCAACGCATCTCTGCGTTCGTTGAAAAATTCAAGGGTGTGGGCGGAAAAATTTAGGCATGTTCACGACCTTGGATAACTGTACCTATTGAGCGCAGTCAACAGGTCTGGAGAACATCAGCCCTCAGAGAGTGAGTTTGGGACTTCGGGCCGTCGCCGCAGTCAACAGCCCACCGCATATAACCCTCGAAAACAATGGAGGAATCCGGCCGCAGCCGGATCGGGAGAACGCTTTCGCAAGGGCACGAACTATACGCCGAAGTAATCGGCTGGCACCCGGCTACGCCATAAACAATGTCGGCCTTCTGGACATCGCAACTGTCAGTCGAATGGCCAGAATAGGCGCATGGCGATCGTAAGCAGCATGCAAGTGAATAGCAGCTTTTTGCCTACCGCGACCGTTAACCGACAGTCTGCTCTCCCCCCTAAGAAGTCATAGATTCCGTCTTAAGCAGAGTGTCGGATGGCTGGCTTCATGACCAAGCAGGGCATCAATCCAGAGTTCTCTTAGGTCTCCGGCCTGATTACGGAGACGGATAGACACAGTGTGCCGGAAGCTATGGAACGTAATGGCAGCCAGAAGGCCGATAGTCGTTTTGAATTTGGAGAAATTCCGGCCAAAGTCAGTGCCACATGGGCCGCTTTTGGGTGTTTTCAGTTCCGAGAACAGGAATTTCTCGCCGTCTTTCCTGAAATCCAGAATGCTCCAGTCCAGCAAGGCACTATGGATGGGCACGTTACGGGTGCTTGCTTCCGTCTTGGGATCTCACTTGTCTTTGGAGTGAGGGCGGATAAGGAAACACGGAATGCCATGAGAACGCACAATATTGAGGTGTTGACGCAACGTGCGGAAATGTTGCGCCCGATTAAGCCGGCCTTATCAGAACGCATTGCTGTTGAAAGTCTCCGCTGCCTCGTTCTGACGGCTGTTGATCTGTCCTATGTCCTCGTGGTATCGAGAACGTGAGGGCTGTGATGCTTGCGTGGGAGCGAGGGAGGCGCATTGGCCAGACGATGGCGGCTCGGGAAAAAGCTGCAGTGGTTTTCCCCAAGCTGGTGGAGGACGAGCCTTAGAGATTACTCGCCCTTTGTGGGGTCTTCCTACAGCAGAAATGACAGGGCCGGAGATAGCCAAGAGAGCCGGGATCTTAGTTGCTTCGCTGATCATTCATTTAAGCCCGCGTCGTAAGGCGCAGAAAAAAGCGCAAAAGGAACGCTAGAAATGACTGACGCCAAAACGACTGTGTCAGATATAATCTCCAAACGCGACCCTCGTGATCTCTACAAGCAAGGCAGCGGACCTACAGACCATTTCCGTCGATCAGACGTGCAGGAAATGCTCGAAGAAGCTTATAAGTTAGGCTGGAACAGCGCTGTTCGGGCGTGTGTGTTGCCGAAGGAGTTACAATGAGCATGAGTGGCAAGCAGCCGATCTTATGATCATGTGATTATTCCATCAGCCTCGATCGCGGCGATGGCCTACCGTTCAAAGTAAAAAAGCCAATGGCGGATTAAAATATGTCCCGTTACATCATAAATATTACCCTAGCGGACGGAACGGATTCCGTCACTCTTACAGACTTTACCTATGAAGCTGCTGAGGTTGTTCAAACAATCAAAAAACCTCAGAGAGTGAGAAGAATTGAGGATACACAAACAGGAAAAGAATAGTTCGGTGAACAAATTGCGCACTTCGTGGTGTCTGCTCGCGGGGCATGACTTCCGGTCACAGGAAATACCGTCCGCGGCGACCGATGCGGCGTGCTATTCAATATTAGGTGAAGGCGGACAATGACGAGTGGCAAGCAGACGACCAGTTTTTGTTTTGAGACTTAATATCCGCTTTCTGAAAAGCCAAACTCTTACCTAAATGCCCGGGGTGAGGGCGTATGCAGTCATTAGATGAAACCTAATTTTTTGCGCTTTAGGGAGTCAACGGGGGAAGCATTCCCCCTTGCTAGATGTCGAATGGGTAGCCATTCGACACTGCGGGCTCCCTTTTAAACCGCTACCTTTTTGAAGGCTGTTTCCGGGTAGCTTATGGCCTTTACTGTCTGCCTGAAAAGTGATCCGATGGGAAGGAAAAGAAGACAAAGGTTTTGAGAAACAAGCTTAATTTTTAGGTAAAATATGGGCAGGAGAAAAAGAAATGAGAGTGCGTAAATATGCATAATATAAAATGAGAGCTACTTGATCAAATAAAGCCGTTCTAAGGCTGTATTTCAAGGCATTTGTAACCTGTCTGCATAAGATCAGAAAATGCATAAAAAGCGGCATCTTTACGTCGGGGGCTTGGGTGGGACTACCACTCCAAATAGGCTGAAATCAATTTCAGCACAATCTTACTAATTCCCCCTATTATCATGAGTTTTGATATTTTTATTTTAGATCACAAATCTGCCTTTAGAATCGTATCTTAGTAATCTTCCTTAACCCCTAAAGTTAAAGGGGATAGGCGCTTCTTAAAGAGGACCAAATATTGCCAGTAACAACCCAGGCTTTAGGGATGCTAGCAAAGCAAAGGAGTCATCCTATCAGCTGGAGATTAAGCCTTTCACGAGAATGTTCGAGGAGGTTAATGACGTGATCGGTCAACAAATTATATCGTTTAATCTCCCAGCGCTGCAGTAACGCAGTAGGCTCTTACAGATACAAAAGGGTGGTAAGAGCCACCCTTTTTTTTGCTTTTTTATCGCTCATTTTGATGCTTTGACAAGCCGTATCAAAACCCAAGTAACGAACTAAAATATTAGGAACTACTATTTTTTTGTTATATCCTTTGCGTTCGGTACCAAGCCCAACCAGCCCCCGCTATATAAGTCGCTTTTCTACGCATTTTTCAGTTCGACGCGGGTAACAAAATGTCGTATAGAATAGCCCTTAAAACGCAAAGTTTTTTAGAAAAATGCCCATTTTTGCTGTTCGCAAATAAACGCATGCTCAACGCACTTTGTAAATAGTAAAAAACGGGCAAAAAAATGCTTATTTTCTCAAAACCTAGACAAATTTTTCGGCTAAAATTTCACGGACTAGAGTTATCGTAGTCTTGCCTTTATCCATAGCTTGAAGTTTCAGCTTTCTATGAATGTCTGCGGGTATATCCAGAGACACACGCTTAGTTTTTTCGGCGCTATCATCTGCAGCAAAATTCCGTTTATCGGGATAGTCGTATACGGATAGGCCGTCCAATGCACTTTCAGCAAAGCGGACACGCTGTGATAGCTGACTATTCAATAGAGGTAGCTGATGACTGGATAGAGCATCGGCAATCAGGTGTTTTTCGCCATGGATCGACACCCATGAATTTCTTATAGTAATTTAGTTCAAAAAATAAGCGAAAAAGCATGTCGTAATTTCTTGTACTCGAATAATCAAGCTAAGTGCGTTTTTCGCTTATTATTAGAGAACACCGATATAATATTGTCCATCATACTGAAGGGTAAACGTTATTCCAATAGATTCAAAAATGTCTGAAACAATATCTTCAATATTTTTAAATACTAATACTGATTCCCATTTTTTTCTTGTTTCCCATAATTTTCTTAATTCAACCCACAGTTTATCAGCAAAAATAAAATATTCTTTTTCAATAAATTTTTGGTGTACATCTTCGATATCAGACCAACTGATATCTTTTTCATTAAAAATATAAGAAGAATCGATATCACCAAATAAGTAAGAAATCATTCTCAATGGTGCAATAATTGCCTCACCAGCCTCTGTTATGAGAGTATTAAGACTTCCATGAATTCGATATGCAAAAATAGCTTGATTTGCTTTTTCATGTGCAGTCTCAATTGCGGTGAGAGTAGTACTTATATGATGAGCTTTTTCTGTATTAATAAAAGATGAAGATATTAAACATGCAGCGTATTCATCCCAACAAATTTCGGCTATTCCTAATGCCATTTTATGTTTATAGTCTTTTATAGAGGCGCCTAATTTAAACTCAGGCAAAAATCTTTTTTCTGCATTCAGTTGGACGTGTGCACATTCATGTGCAATAAGACCCAGAGTAAAATTCATATCTGAAGAATCTTCTTTTTCCTCTATAAGTGGAAAAAGATACTGAGCATTAAAAACAAGATACGTATATGGACGATCATTACGGACAACTGTTACAGCCTTTGCAATTCCTGTTATTCCATCCGTATTCGTATATGATTCAGGAGATAAAATTTTACTACCAAGATCAAGGTCTTTTAAGGCATCACCATAATTTATTGCAATAGTGATACCATAAAGATTTGTAAGGTCGATAAATTTTCCTATTTCTGATACCACACCTATCACTTTCTTTCCCAAAAGATGCGCTTTTTCCTCAGGAATATCTTTAACGATAAATTCAATTGTTTGAATTGTTTGAGATAAAGTTGAAGGCCTATTTTTAATATCTGATTGAGAAGCCATTATTTTTCTTTTCGGAATAATTTAATCTAATATAACTTTAATTATTTA
>NC_015715.1 GCF_000218875.1 Zymomonas mobilis subsp. pomaceae ATCC 29192 | reverse complement strand
TAGGTTCTGTTAGATCTTGATCCAGTCTGCAGCGGCAGCGATGTGGATAACCGCGAGGAAGCAGGTTGCTGTTTTTTCATATCTGGTAGCGACAGCGCGCCACTCTTTGAGGCGAGCCCAGAGGTTTTCAACAAGATGCCGGCAACGATAAGCCCATTTAGGGCAGGCGACCGACGCATCACGTCGTTTTGCAGGAATGGCTGGTCGAGCCCCGATGTCCCAGATCCGTTCACGGAAAGCATCCGAAGCATAGCCTTTGTCAGCTACGACCCACATGGGAACAGAGGGGAGATGTTCAAGCATGACTGGCGCCATTGGCAGTTCATGAGCCTGTCCAGACGCAAGAGCGAAATCAATTCCTTTTCCGTGTCCATCAGCAATTACACAGACTTTCGTGCCATAGCCCCCGCGAGAGCGGCCAAGTGCTTCACGATGGTCTCGCTCTTCGAAAGAATCCCCTTTTTTTGGGCTCCTGCCGCCTTATGGTGAGCCCTGATGTTCGTACCATCCAGAAAAGTCATTCCGAGTGCCACTCCCTGTTGTTCCTGAACCCGTTTCAACAGGCGGTCCCATACGCCAAGTTTCGCCCAGCGGATGAAAAGCTGCGCTGCCCGCCACCACGGACCCAATTCAGCGGGAATGCTCCGCCATTTCGCACCATTCTCATGTCGCCAGAATATCGCCGATATCGTGCGACGCAGATCATGGGGTGGTGTCTTACCCTTCGGGCGAACTGCCTCAATTAGAGGTTCCCAGATCGACCATGTCTCATCCGTAAAAATACCGGTAACGATTCCGTCTTCCATCCCTTTTATGTAAAAAAATTTAAGATCTAACAGGCCCTAGAATGATTTCTGATTAAGAAATATCAAAGTAGATATCGGGATAATATTTCTATATTAGGTAGTTAATTATCCCGATATTTCACGATATTTTCTATTATATTATTATTTTAAGGAGATTAAAATTTAAAGAAATTTTTTGTAAATATAAAAAGTATTTATGAATTTTTTAAAAGCCCAAGTCGTTTTAAATTATCTTCAGTTTCTTTTATTATTTTTTCTTCTTCTTCTTTATAAGAAAGATAACTTTTTCCAAGGACAAGTTTTGGTTCTGATTTTTCAAAAATTTGAGCATATCCCTCCTTATCTTTCCACCGAATTTTTGTGAATAATTTTGTATATATTTCTCCAACGATACCTATAAATTGTCTAAAAACGACTTTTTTATTATCTTGGCAAATATGATCTGGATCTATTTGAATAGAATCATAAAATAATTCTTTTGCATAGCTTTTAGGATAAGGCTTAATATAAATAACTTCTTCTATTCCTGAAGCTATGATGTGCTTTGCACAATTATGACATGGGAACGTATTCGTGTACATAATACCATTCCTAATTGCATGGCCTCCTCTCGCCGCATCGGTAATAGCATTCATTTCTGCATGTACAGATCTTCCATATTCTAACGAATCCATTATTTGCGATTCTTTAATTGTCTTTGTATTAAAAATTTTGTCTTCAAGCCAATCGGGATCTGCTTCCTCAAAATCTTTGCTTAAAAAACCTTCACCTTTGAGTTTATTAAATAAATCCATAACTACTGCACGTTTACGTTTTTCATTCGAATCAAAACCTAGGGCAAAATCTCTCCCATCTATTCCTTGATTTTTTTCCCAATAGGTTCCTCCTCCCGCTTTGGGGACTTCATTACATCCCAGAGCCTGTATCTCCATATGTGAATTGAAAATGGCAGCTCCGACTTGTCTAGATAAATCAGAAGATCTTCTGGAGGCTGTTAATGCCATTTCCATACCGTATTCTTCTTCTGTAGGCGTTACTGAAAAATCCCCAAATATTATTCTCAAAAATCTATTTAAATCTCTAAATAATATTTTATCATCTGTTGCATCAAGAACTACATCTGATAAGGGAAATGCTTCGCGAACTCTTTGTCCGTTTTCCTCTCCTTCTTCAGATTCATCTATTGCTATTAATTCTCTTGCCTCGATTTTCCATTTTGAGCTTTTTGGGTCTTCTGGATGAGAATTTGATATAGTTTTTGTTAATTTATCAAATCTTTGTTCTTCCGCCTCGTAAAAAGCAATTTGTATATAGTTTTCTCCATAAATTTTTCTTAAAAAATCAGTTTCTTCGGGTCTTTTTATTTGATTTATAATATAAGCTTTTTTAATAAATTTATTATTTTCCCTATCTTGATTTATTTTATGTATAGCAAGTTTTGCCATTATATTATGATCAGTAACTTTTCTAAGATTATTACATGCTTCTATATAAGATTTTATTCTTGTCTCGAGAGGAAATTCTTTTAGATTCAATTTTTGAATTTTTTTTAAAAAATGAGTGATATGAATATCTGTAGTTTCGTATCCATAATTTTTTAATTCGCTTTGAATCTTTTCAACGATTTTTGTATTTTCATATCCAATTTTATGAACAATACCAATAAATAATTCATTTCCTTCGTCTTTGTTATTAGACATAAATATCCCCTGTTATTAATATGATTCATTTTTATTTTTAAAAATTTTATCTTATTTTGTAAAAAATTAAAATGTTTTTACTTTAAAATTTTTTGGAACACTTAATGGAAGACGCTTTAATATTTTACATTCAAGGTTCGGCTAAGTCGCCTTATCGTATAATTGCAGAAGGCGAAGGTTCGTCTTTTAAGATCTTTTGTTCTTGCCCCTCTTGCAAACGTAGGGGCGGTAAGCCCTGCAAGCATATCTTTGCTCTGCTACAAGGCGATATAACCAATCTTGTCAGTGATAACGCTGACGAAGTTTACGAACTCCGCGCAAGAAGCGAAGGTAGCACCACACTAGAAGTTTCGGCCTTGCCAGCTCAAACACCGGCCTATTCGTCCTCATAATTTAGCCGTAAAGATTTAGAAACCATCGAAGATGTCGTTTCTGAACACAAAGAGGAATTTGAAAATCTTGGCTGGGCTACGAACTTTCAGGACGAATGGATAAAAAAGGATGATGGTACCCGTAAAAAGGTAAAGCGTTTTGCACTTATGGAGCGTTTTAAAAACGGGAATCCCAAAAGAAAGCCAAGACTTACGTTAGACTACACGCCTTTTGATATAGAGCCTTCTAAGAATAATCTTTCTGAATTGGCATGGCACGAATTGCAGTCACGTAGTCGCCCTTGGAGCGTAAAGGGCAAGGATTCCCGTTCTATAGGGACGTGGAAGAATCCTTATGTGCCAATAGTTTTATTCATCGAGATTGCCCGCGAGCTAGGAGCTGATTTAGCTATCAAAAGTTGAATCTTTTAGGAAGTAGGCCATTTTTAGTTCTAGCTTAGCTCTAAAAATATTACGTAAATACGTATGTAGCTATTTACGTGTTTACGTAAATTTTATCTAATTAACTTTCTGCTATCCGCTAAGCCAATTAGCTCAACGACAAACCTTTGAAAGCTGAATATAATCCCGCGACAACGAACTAACAAAGCACCCCAATGTTCTAACTCTGAAAGTTTGTATTATGCTATCAAGCCAGACTGACTGGAGAGATGACATCAAAATCGCTGATTAAATCAGAGTGTCCTTGGTCAAGAAATAGCGGTAAAATTTGTCTAATGTTGCCAAAAATCTCGAATTGACTTAAATGTGGAGTTCTGCGTTGAAATGCGTTGGGTGGGGCAGAATATTTTGTTAGATTGTCCGCTTTATAGGCCTAAATACAGGCATTTATGACCTGTCTTGCGTCATATTCCGATGCGTAAAAATCGGGGGGCAAATTTATCGCGGGTTTCGGCTGGCATTGAACGCAAAGGGTCTGAAAAAACATTCTTGAAATAATATTGCTAACCATCGGTTAGACATTATTAGGTAAATTTTAGACATAAAAAATCTGTCAGTTGTGCCTCATATTGATAAGCGAGGCAGATGCGTTACCTTCATACCATTCACATGATGGCGATCGAGATAATTAAAATAAAGGCTTTTTCGCAATACGTATCAACGCATATAGCTAAATACGTATTTAAGTAGACAACTACGCCCGACCGGAATGGTATTTCTGATGATTATATTCACGCAAGGCAATTTACTAGAAGCTACAGTCGAGGCTCTTGTTAATACCGTTAACACCGTCGGAGTGATGGGGAAGGGTATTGCGCTCATGTTTAAAGAGCGCTTCCACGAGAACTTCCGCCTGTATTCTGCTGCGTGTAAGGCTAAGGAAGTTCAAATCGGTAAGATGTTCGTTACTCCAGTCTATGAGCTAGGAGAAACCCGCTGGATTGTGAACTTTCCGACTAAGCAGCATTGGCGTAATCCGTCACAAATAGAATGGATTATAAAAGGCTTGCAGGATCTACGGCGTATCCTGATCGAAAAGAATATAAAATCTATTGCTATTCCACCTTTGGGCGCTGGCAATGGAGGGCTGCCATGGAAAGAGGTTCGTGAACAGATCGAGCTAGCCTTACGTGATCTCGATATTGATATTTTTGTATTTGAGCCGACTATCCAATACCAAAACGTGGCTAAGAGGACGGGCGTAGAAAAATTAACGCCTGCGCGAGCCTTAATCGCTGAACTAGTGCGTCGATACTGGGTAATGGGTATAGAATGTAGTTTGCTTGAAATTCAAAAGCTGGCTTGGTTTCTTCAGAGAGCTATTGAACAGCATTCTCCAGATAATAATCCACTGAATTTAGATTTTCAGCCACATAAATATGGCCCTTATACTCATCAGCTAAACTACTTGTTGAATAGTCTAGATGGCAGCTATCTTCATTCTGATAAACGTATCAGCGATAGCGATCCGCTGGATGTTATTTTATTTGTTGATAAGCGCAAAGACGATTTACAGGCTTATTTAAAAAGTGAGGCCAAGCCTTATAGGCAAGCGTTAGAATCTGCTGCCATGCTTATTGATGGTTTTGAGTCTCCCTTTGGGATGGAACTTCTGGCTACAGTTGACTGGTTGTTAACCCGCGAAAATATAGAACCTAATGTGCCAGCTTTACGTAAGGGATTACGTTCTTGGCGAGGGGGTGCTGATGCGGCCTTGCGTAAAGACCGAATTTTTAATGACCGATCTTTGGGGATTGCCCTTGATCGCTTAACTAAAATCTCTACGCCATTACAGGCGTAGAGTGTCTTATCTCTTCTTTATTGAGGATGCCATTAGGCCGAAATACTCATCTATTTTCAATTAGGCACTTATCTATAACGCCTAAAATAAAGGTTTTTTATGAATATAGATACGTTTTAGCGTATATAGCTAAATACGTATTTAAGTTAATAGCTATTGACGTTGTTACGTTTTATGGCACGAAAGAAGTCGTGGTAAGATAACTGACCTAGTCTGCTTAATTATTGCGGTAGAAGCTTCCGGTTAATCAATACAAACTATCTGCCTATCGGAAACCATTTGATTCCATATGAGGCTTTCGCTTGAGTTATTGTCACTGGTTACACTGTTATGGAATTTAAAAGCAGAGGTCAGCTCGGTGACTATCTCTATCATTTATGAGCTTTGGGAAATTATACGTAAATGCGTATTTAGCTATATACGTATTTACGTATCATATAACCTAACACTTCTTATATAATATTCGGTTAGCAGGGCGAGATAATTTAAAGATACAGCCTGTTATTAAAATAGGAAAAACAGAAGGCTGAATATCAATTTCACAGGGAATTGCTGCTGTTAGAAATAAAAGGTCTTTTGCTTCTTAATTTAATTAAAAGAAATCGGGTGGAGGAGCTGGTGCTGGAACAGCATTTGCTTCGAATGCGAACAAGGCAAATTGTAACCAAGAGGGTTCCCGTTTTACTATCCCATTTTCAAAGCGAGAAATAGATTGTTGCGTAGTGGTGAAAATGGCACCCCGTTTTTCGGCTTCCTTAGAAACCATATCGGCTAGCTTTTGTGCACTCCATCCCCTTTTTATCCGAGACTCTCGAACAAACTCGCGGAGTCTATCTAAATCCGTTAAGTTATCCATCTGACCTATTCGTTGTAAAGCAAAGGGTGAGATAACGCGACCGGAAATTTTTTTGCCAGCGAAGATGCAATATTTTGTTTAAGCGACCATGAATCGCTAAAATTTACATCCAAAGGAACTAATAAACTCAAAAATAAATCTTTGAGTTTATCCTCGCTTGGAAGAATATCTTTGTAAACAATCCTATTTTTATCATCGTCTTCTGATATTATTTCATCCGAAAAATTTAATTTTTTTTCTTCTTTTGTTACAGAAGGTTTAGATACTACAAAATCTGATAGCTTAGTCTGTTCCAATAAAGCCGCTTTTACATAATTTAGCCACAGAGGTATCGATTTTATTTTTCCATTTTCAAACAAGGAAATGGATTGCTGTTGTAAGTTTAATTTAACGCCATGACGTGCAGCCACCTGTTTTGCTTCGTCAGCTAACTTTGCTGCCGTCCAGTTTATACGTTTACGCTCATTTCTTATCCATGTACGTATTTCGTCAATTTTTGAGATACTGGTCTGCGTCATAATATCCATTTATACCAAAAGGACATTATTGAAATAGGTTTATTTGTTCTAAGCCTTTTGGAAGACGCTGAGCTAAAATGCTAGCAATTTTTCGTTTTAATTGAGGAGTTATGTCCTCTTCCACTGGAGTTAAAAGACCCAGAAACAATTTTCTAAGATCTTTTTCTTCAGGAAGGCCTACATTTTTTGATGCATTACATTTTGTTAAGGTAATGGAGTTCATCGTCGGAGAGATAGGGTTATTCTCAAATGCAGCCATTACATAAGGCATCCATGACGGAATGCTCTTAATTTGCCCAAGCTCAAAGGCAGAAATTGATTGCTGCTTAAGATTACTTTCGACGTTTCTTTGTTTCGCAGTATTGCGCGCTTCTTCAGCGAGTTTTGTTCGACTCCAGCCTCGCAGCTGTCGTTCTTCAAAAATCCACTTACGGAATTTTTCAACAGTTCTCATTTTTGAAACAGCTTTTTCAGGAGAGCTCACCATGAATATTAATTAGCTTACTGAAATAGGCTTATTTGTTCTAAGCCTTTTGGTAAGTGTTTTGCTAATACATTCGCAATTTGATGCTTTGATTCCAGAGAGACATCTGTCTCAACTGGAATAAGCAGTCCTAATAGCAAGTTTCTTAAAGCCTGTTGGTCAGGTATCTTTATTTTTTTTGAGCAATTTTTAGTAATATTATGATTTTTTTGGGTAATTTCTTCGGTTTTTAATTCTTTTGAGGTTTCCAAACCAGCAATAGATACAGACGAGACCTCATTGATTGGGTTGTCTAAGAAAGATGCATTAACATACTCAATCCAGTATGGAATGCTTTTTAATCTTCCCAGTTCTAACGCAGAAATCGACTGTTGTTTCAGATGTAAATCTACCCCACGGTTTTTTGCAGATTTACAAGCTTCTTGCGCTAAACGTGCAGCTGTCCAGTTGCGTAAGCACCGCTCTCTACGCATAGACTGGCGCATGGCCTCGAGTCTTTGGAATTCTTCTGCTGCCATTCTTGTCATAATCATCAATTTTAATGCACAAAAAAATTTTAGGCATCAAAAATACAATCAAAATTTACAACTGAAGTCTAAAAAATTGAAAAAAAAGTTGTGTTTAATATAATTGATGGTATTGAAGTGTAATATACAATTACTTCAATGAGCATGCTATGATTCTCTGTCCATTTATAGGTCAAAAAAATCAAAAAGACAGTCATTATTTGTATGATGTCTTTCTGTCGAATGCTCAAATTAAACTAATTTGTTTTTAGTAATGGTAAAAAAAACTCCAGATAAAAGAACAGATATAGGGAAGTTATCTTCCCAACTATTTGATTTAATAGGCAATAATCATGCGCCTTGTTCTCAAATAACTGGCCGTCAATCTCTAAAAATCTTTTTAAAATCTAGCACTAACAAGACAGCCGTAGCTCGTCTTTCATTGGGGCTGCCGGTTTCACTTTTGGTGAAGAGTAAGATCAATGACAATTAAAACAGCCGAAAATATGCCCTCCTTGGTCGATGACGAGATCAGCACATTCAAGCAGAAGATTAGCAACGCCCTATATCTTTATATGGGGCAGATGGAATGCGGTCTTCGCCTTCTTATGGATCGTTTGGAAGGTATTCGCCGAGCGGAAGAGACCCGTTCTTATACCTTGCTAGGAAATGTCTCAAAAGATGAATTTATAAGATTTAATACTGAAATATTAAGTCATCTGGAGGCTATCAAACGTTCAGCGACTAAGGCGAATGAAGGCTTGGCGGGCTTCATTGAAAATTTTGGCTCGTCCTTATGACCCCTTGTTTTTTCAGCCTTTCCTATTTGGAAAAGACCTGTTCTGTTTCCAGCAGTTTCAATCTTGGGTTTCTGGTCGAGGCCTTTTCGGCAACCCCTTATCTTCTCATCGGAGAGACTGTCTTATGAGTTCAATTCATGCGACCGAAGAGCTGACTGAAAAGCTCCAATCTATTATCAGCCTTGAAGAAGAAAAGGCAGGTCTGGATGAGCAGATTGCCGAGGCTTATCGGGATCTGAAAGGCCAGAAATACGACATCAAGAAGGCCAAGCTTGCGGTCAGCCGGTCGCGGAAAGGCCATCCTGAAAATTCTATTCGTATTCTGATTAATGAAATCGTCAATGATCGGGCGATGAGCCGGAAGCTTGTTCCGTGATCAGAACCAGCGCCCCCTTTCCTCATTTTTCTATCTCAATTTCAGATCTGCCACAGCGGAGAATCTTCGCTGTGGTTTTTTTGTGTCCGAGACCGGAGCCCTTGCCATGACTGCCTCTTCTGCTTCTGTGACTACTTCTGCGCCTTCTTCATCCTTTGAAGATAATCCTTTCGTGGACAGACTGGGCCGTTTCAAGCGTGGCACTTATCGGACTATGCTGGTTCAGACGGGCATGTCCTATGCCCATGCAAAAGAATTAACGGAACAGGCCGCAGAGGAGCACAAACAGGCGCGTGCTCAGGCAGAACCTGATATACCCGCCTCTAAAATAACGGTTGATACTGAGGCTCGTTCTGTAACGCTTTCTGAGGCGAGAGTGGCGCCAGTAGAGCCTTTCGATGCTTATAAATTCATGCGGGAATTACAGGATTCAGGGGTAGACGGCGCTACGGCTGCACAGCTGGCTCATAAAACCTATCACGAGCGCAAACAGGCGGCTAAAAATCCCTTTAGCGAGGTTGAATATTGTCAGCAGTTGATCGCTCAAGGGGTATCCAAAATTGATGCGGCTGACATTGCGCGCAAGACAGCAGAAGCGCGTTTTCGTGATCCGTTAGAGCGCAGCGGCATTCGTTTGCGAGCAAGGCGAAAGGCGATGCGCGATCCGGTGCATCGGGACTCTTATGAAGTCGGTGAACGGGAGCATTTAGTCTGGAAGCCGGTCAATCCGCAAGAGATCGGGGCCTATCTGGAGGCTATCGATCAGTATTCGGTTCAAACTAAATCGCTGGGGCCTTTGGCCGTCCGTATTTTGAAAATCATGTTTCGATTGGTCGACTATAAGACAGGGCGGTTAGACCCTTCGATAGAGTTTCTTTGTGAGCGAGTGGGCTGTGCCAGAGCAACGATTATCAGGGCGCTCAAAGACATGCGCGATTGTGGTTTTATTCGCTGGATCAGACGCTCGGTAAAATTGGATACCGAGGGGGCAGGGCCACGCCGGAAACAGGTCAGCAATGCCTATGGCTTTTTGTCGCCTGCCTCATGGCCGGAAATAGCAAGAGAGACTTTCAATCGGGTGATGCGTCGTAAGAATATCCCTGTGCCCGATGATACCGCCTGTCATATAGAGGCGGATCACGCCGCTACTGAAGAGATGGTCGATAGTCTGCCCACTGACGAATGGGTTGACGAGATATTTGCTCGACAGCGGGCTCAATATCCGGCCAGTCAAGCAGGCAAGAAAGAGACGTCCAGTGAGCTGGCAGAAACGCTTAAACGGCTAGGCGCGGCTATCGAAAAAGAAGAACAATCAGAAGGGGATAAACAGCCCTTAGAGGCTGTTTTAGACGAGGATAAAGCATCGTCTCAAAAACCATCCAATGAGACGACGAAAACGCCCCAAATTAGGACGAATGAGCGCGAGTTCAATTCTGATACTCTATCCCGTTATTGTTATTTATCTTATAACTCTTCTCCCCATTCTAAAACTGAACATGATCAAGCAGAGCGGCGCACTCCTGCTACCGCAGGTGCACCGCAGCGTTATTCTGAAACTAAACCTGATAAACCTGACAATAACCCTGACGTCGCTACCCTCTCAAACCGTGGCTACAGACCTGATCAAATCTCTACCATCCTCAACCACCGACAAAAACGTAAACAAGCCGGATTAATGACCCTCTCACTCGAAAGTATCGCTGACCTCCTCATCAAAACCAGACAGATGAAACCTTGATCAACAGCCTAGCAGCGGCTCTCCTACCTCACCTGCGGTACTGTTCGCTCCGCTCACAGGCTCGGCGAAGAAGAAATTGGAATTTTCAGGGAGTTACCCAACTTCTAACAATTCGCATTATCGAAATGTAATAAAAAGCTAATCGTTAAAAACCAAATTATAGCGATTACATCGGCTCAATAAATGTGTATTATACACAATATGAAGAGTCGTGATATGATCAAAGAAGTTGAAAAAGCAGGATGGATACTCGATCGAACACGTGGTTCTCACCATGTTTTCAGACATCCCCATTACTCTCATCATATCACGATACCACATCCTAAAAAGGAACTTGGTGTTGGGCTTGTTCGGGCTATCCGTAAGCAAGCCGGATTATAGGAGAAGTTTATGCGTTATCCTGTTGCTATAGAGCCAGACACGAAATCTACGGCTTTTGGTATTGTCGTTCCGGATTTACCCGGTTGCTTCTCAGCTGGTGATACGATGGATGAAGCTATTGCCAATGCTGAAGAAGCGGCATCCGCTTGGATCGATGCCACATTAGATAGCGATCAAGCTATTCCTGAACCTAGTTCTATCTCGGATTTATATAAAGACCCTGATTATAAAGGATGGTCTTTCGGCTTTATCAATATAGATCCCGCTTTGTTGAGTGATAGAGTAAAGCGGGTAAACATTACTTTACCTGAAAGAGTTCTTAAACGCCTTGATCTCTTGGCCAAAAAGTCAGGCGAGACCCGTTCCGGCATGATCGCTTCTTTGACCCTAAAAGCTCAAAAACAAACAGATCATCGCTCAGCTGTTATGATCTAACAAGTAGTAATGCAAATATAGCACCATATATTTTATAAGGTATGTCGAAAAACATAGAGCGCCAATTATCGGCGCTCTTTTTATATCGACATAGATTTTCGTCTAACTTTGCCTAATAAATCCGAGCTATTAGACTAAATATTTAGGAACGATCAGAAAACACCTGTTTCTGACAGATTGTATATAATACATTGAATTATAGTCCATTGTATTATATATTGTTATAATGGCTTTGTACACGATCGCTCAGACACCGCTTTTTATAAAACGATCCCAACAGATTATGACGGAGAGCGAAATAGAAAATGCTATAAATTATATAGCTTCTCATCCGAATGCAGGCGTTTCTCTTGGTGGAGGATTAAGAAAAGTTAGAATACCCCGAGAGGGTAGCGGGAAGAGTGGAGGATTTCGAATTATTCTGGTTTTCGGAGGAGAACATATGCCTGTCTATTTATTAACCGTATATGCCAAAAGTGAAAAAGACAATATCTCTTCTAATGAGAAGAAAGAACTTATTGCTCTTAGCAAAATACTAATATCTTCATTTAATTAGCTGATGAATAAAGGAATTATATCATGGAAGGTTTTAACTTAGTCGATGACATCAAGCAGGGTCTTACTGAAGCGATTGCACATGCTAAAGGAGATCTTCCAGATTCTGACTTTCGTATCCATAAAGTCGAAGTAAAAGATTTAGATGTTTCTGCTATACGGAAACGGACTGGGTTATCTCAATCTCAATTTGCTCAAAATATTGGTGTTTCAAAACATACGTTAATTGGCTGGGAACATAAACGGCGCAAACCTAATGGTGCATCAAAAGTGTTATTGAATCTAATCAACAAAAAGCCAGATATCGTCCAAGAATTTTTGACTTTATAGCTAAAGCCACTCGTAAAAATATGCTCTAAGTTTTGTGAATAAAGGGAATCCATATTCTTGATTGTGGCTATCATAAAAAATACTGGATTATAATTATAATCCACTCAAAGGCAGTTAATCCTCCTACCCGATAAAATCGGGAGCAATCTGGCGTACATAGCAAAAATACGCTACTTACAGTTTACCCTTTTATGATTACTGATCGCCACTCAATTTAACAAATTAATAGGTTCTAAGCTTATACGCTTAGGGGCGCGGAGGGCAATTTTGTCAAAGTGATGGACAATCAAGTGATGTATGGGCTATTTCTTTCCCTCTTTGTGAACGTAGCATTATGAAGCGCACGGCTGATCTGCCGCATCATCCTCCACCCGTTGTCGGCTTTGCGGATTGCTATGTTGGCGGTTTTGTGGATGGGTTCCATACCCATGACCGGGGACAACTCTCCGTATTTCAGACTGGAACTGTTACAGTTAACACGCATAATAGTAGTTTTGTACTTGGCCCAAGTCAGGGCATGTGGATTCCTGCAAACACGCTTCATGAAGCGACATGTCGCACTGATTTGGTGTTTCAGGTTATCTATGTTGATCAATGTCTCACGAATGATGATCTGTCATGCAAGATATTTGATGTGTCTTCTTTGATGCAGGGTCTAGTGGACGAGATCATTGCCATGCAATTTGCTTTCATGATGAATACCCGCATGTCGACCATAGCACGGCTTCTGATAGATGAAATAGAACGTGCGCCTCGGATCGCCGAACGCTTACTTTTTCCGTCAGATCGCCGGTTACGCCGTGTGTGCGATGCAATTATAGCCCAACCCGGAGATTGCCACGATATCGATTATTGGGCAAGGGAAGCAGGCATGGCTCGTCGCACATTCACTCGCCTCTTTCAACTGGAAATAGGAATGGGGTTTGCCGCGTGGCGTCGTCGGGTAAGGGTGATTGAAGCTGCATCCCGTATAGCATCTGGTCAGCCAATTGCTAAAGTCGCTTATGATCTCGGATACGAGAATGCCGGAAGTTTCAGTACGATGTTTCATCGCACCTTCGGCGTTGTCCCAAGTGCGTTGCGGTCCAGCTAATCAAGGCCATTCTACCCGTAAAACGTCCGCGCTATCCCCTCGTTACTTGCTTGCGGTTTTTTTTCTTCTGACCATCTGAAAACAGATTTTTATGATGATCTCCTGCTTAGAGTTTATCGAGAATATCGGCGATCAGGCTGAATTTCTTTGTGTTTGGGCCAAGAAAGAGTTCGTAGCTTGATGCTATTAATTATGAGTGCAATTAATTCTCATTATTAATAGTAATATTGACCAGTTTTCCTCCTACAGGAAAAACTGGCTACAGAATGAGTTGAGTATGCCGCGCAGCAGGATCATCTACACAATCCTTTTCTTGTTTGCCTTAAATGACAGGGCAATTGCAGCCGATAAGGAGAAAAAGAACGCGAGTCTTCAGAAAACTGGAACGACTACATCTAATTAGTCCGGTGGCAGTGGCAGTCAAGCTGAAGCTCTGGTCATGGATACCAAGCAGCTTGAAGTCTGGGGTCGTAAAAGTTCAACCATGGCCTCTTCCGCAACGAAGACAAATACGCCCCTTGTAGAAACGGCTCAGTCTGTCACTGTCATTACCCGTGATGAAATGGATGCCCGAGGCGTATTAAATCTTAACCAAGCTGTGCGTTACGCGGCTGGTGTTACGGCAGATACCCGTGGTGGGGAAGGTACGCGTTATGACCTCTTTGATCTGCGAGGCTTTACTGTACCAACATTTCTTGATGGGTTAAAACTTCAGGACAGTCCAACAGGTTTTGCGGTTGCCCAGACTGATACCTCGCGTCTTGAACGTGTCGAACTACTCAAAGGGCCAGCCTCTGCGCTGTATGGTCAATCTAGTCCTGGTGGATTAACAGCCCAATCAAGCAAACTCCCAACCAATCAAAGGTTTTATGGTAGCGTGAATGCAACCGGTGGGATGTTTGATCTCTATCGCGTTGATGCCGATATTGGTGGTTTTGTGACGAAGGACGGCCTTGTCCGCTATCGGATTTATGGAACGGTGAATGGTCAGCACACCCAACTTAGTAAGACAGGTAGTAGACGTTTTAGCATAAGTCCGTCTCTCACATTGGGGGGGATGGGCCAACAACAATTACCCTTTTGGGTAACTATCAGTATGATCCTGAGAGTGGTTCCTATGGTGGTGTCCCTTTGGTCGGGTCTCTCAAGCGTGCATCATATGGCTATCTTCCACGTAATTTTTATGACGGAGATGCGTCTACGGAAAAATTCAATCGCAAGCAAGGTGCCATCACCTATATCTTTAACCACCGCTTTAACGACGACTGGAGCTTCAGCACGCGTGGACGGTATGATGATATTAAAACCATCTACCGCAGTGTGTATAATAATGGCTATTATGATAGCGATGATGGAAGCAGCGGCGAGATGTTATCTCGTTCTGCATATGGTACACAGGAACATACTTACAATCTGGCATTCGATAGTCAGTTCAAGGGGCACGTCCGTACGGGGCCGTTTCAGCATGTTCTAATGTTCGGTTTTGACTATATGCAGCAGAAAGCAAAGGATGCTGAAGCCTACGGCGATGCACCCGACCTTGATGTCTTGCACCCTGACTATCATATGACCATTCCAGATATGACGCCTTATCTGAACTATCTGACAAAATTACATCAGATAGGGATTTATGGTCAGGATGAAATTCGCTGGAATCGTCTTATTATTACAGGCAGTATTCGCAATGACTGGTATCGGTCTCATCAGGTCGAGTATCTTACCCCTTCTGATACTCATCAGAGATCAAGACAGATAACATGGCGCGCCTCTGGTCTTTACCATTTCGATTTTGGACTCGCACCTTATATCAGTTACTCAACCTCTTTCCAGCCGCAATCAGGTACTGTTTCCAATGATGGTGGTACTACGTTGCACCAAGCTAATCCTTCCATTGGTAAACAGCTTGAAGGTGGTTTGAAATACCAAATTCCCGGTACTTCTATTTTACTTACTGCTGCTGGTTTCCATATCGAGCAGAGTAACGTCCTCGTTTCCGTTGCCAATACAGGCTACAATGTACAGAGTGGGTTGGTTCATTCTGATGGGTTTGAATTCGAAGTCCATGCGAAAGCATGGCGCAATCTTATGTTAACGGCTGCTGTCAGCTTCCAAAAGGTCAAGGATGATTCGACCGGAAAGCCATTGATCCAGTCGGGCAAAGGTAATGCTTCTCTGTTCGCTTTCTACACTATGCCTTCAGGCCCTTTGAAAGGGTTCGGCTTTGGAGGAGGTATGCGTTATTCCGCAAAAACCTATGGTGGTGAAGCAACTTATGGAAGTGTATGGCTTCCACAATATGTGCTGTTCGATGGATCCGTTAGCTATGATCTTTCGAACCTATCTCACTCTCTCTATAGGTGGAAAATATCGGCAAGTGTCCGCAATCTTTTTGATCGGCATTATATTTCAAACTGCTTTGCTTATGGTTCGGATGGAGAATATTGCTACTACGGAGAACGTCGTAACGCACAAGTCAGCATAGGATATAGTTGGTAATCATTTTGGGACGTATGTGGTTGAAGCTATCCATGTGGAAATAGTCAATTGAGAGGCGTTTCTTGTCTATCTTACTGGCATGGATTGTAGGTAGTGCAGAAGCCCTAGCGATTGAGAAAGAATTGAGAGAATGAAAAAGGATGCGGCAATCCAGATCCTCTTATGAATCGTTGCCGGTATCTTTTTTTGGGGCGAAAAGGAAGTTCTTAAAACCCATCTTCAGAGACGATCTCGTCAGGATTCTGCGAAAAGTGATTTTGACCTGTTTGGAGTGGTAGTCCCATCCAAGCCCTCGGCGTAGAGATGTCGTTTTTTATGCATTTTCTGGTCTTATGCAGACAGGCTATAAATGCCATGGATATAGCCTGAGAACGGCTTTATTTGATCAAATAGTCAGATTTTCACGCTATGCATATTTATGCACCCTCGTTTCTTTTTTCTTGACCATATTTTGTCGAAAAATCAAGCTTGTTTCTCAAAACCTCTGTCTTCTTTTTTCCTGTCCTTCAGATTGCCCTTGATGTGGCTATAGCAGGGAGTTGTGGAAACGAGCTTGTAAAGAAAATTTGATTAAAATAATTTTGAAGAACAGTTGGTACAAAGGATCAGAGAATATCCATTAAATGACTTTTTATCCTTTCTGTTACCTGTTGACTGGATCAGCCTTTCGGTACGAGAAAGATATAGAAATAAAGCTACCTGATTTCTTTTTGAGCAAAACTGCCTATAGACGTTTGGAATTATAAATGTCCCAAGAGAAGACGCTTTTCAGCGTGAGATAGTTCCAAAAGAGGCCTTCTGTTATACCAACTTGGTAAATTATTCATCTATATTGAATAGCATTCGATTTAATTATTCAGTGTTATTTCAAATTTTTTTAAATTAGGATAATATTAAAGAAATATAATAATAAAAAATCATTGCTCTTGGTAAGAAGAAGATGACAACATATTATGCACATAGCGGGGGCCATTTAGACAAAAGCGATTGGCAAACAATACCAGACCACGCTTTTTCTACAGCCAAACTAGCGGCCGAGATGGCCCGTCCTTTTGGCCTTCAACAGGCTGCATTCGTTGCGGGTCTTTTCCATGATCTTGGGAAATATTGCACTGCGTTTCAGAAGCGTTTGGAAGGTGATAATATTGCTGTCGATCATTCAACAGCAGGGGCTATTGAGCTTTTAAATATTACCAAGGGACGTAACAAAGGTATGGCAGAACTCATTAGTTACGCCATACTTGGCCATCATACTGGTCTGCCAGACCGATCTAACGAAACTAAAACCTGCTACAATCAGCGGATATTACAATCATCTCAATTAGATCTCGTATGGAAAAAAGATCTCAAACCAGAGGTTTCTGATCTGTCCCCAGAAATGGTCAAACAATTTTCGGGCGGGCTAAAAGAAATTGCGTTTTCTTATGCGTTCATGGGGCGTATGATTTTTTCGTGTCTGGTTGACGCAGATTTTAAAGACACGGAAGCTTTTTATGCGAAAATTGGTCAAATATTACCTAATCGGGAATGGCCGCAGCTTAACGAACTCATTGATCCTTTTATCACTCGCTTTGAAAAATATATAGCAAGTCTACCTAAGAAAGGTGAACTAAATCAGCTCCGCTCTGATATTTTAAGTTATGTCCGTCAGGGGGCCAATCATGCGGCAGGTCTGTTTACTCTGACCGTTCCAACAGGTGGTGGCAAAACGTTGGCGTCTCTGGGCTTCGCACTGGATCATGCGAAACAGCACGGTCACAGACGTATTATATATGCTATTCCCTTTACCTCTATCATTGACCAAACATCTGCAATTTTTCGTTCTGTTTTGGGGGATGAATATGTTCTTGAACATCACGCAGCGATGGATATAGAAATATCTGGTACCAAAAATACAGAGCAGAAAGATAAATTAAAACTCGCTACCGAAGACTGGATCGCGCCAGTCGTTGTGACAACCACCATACAACTGTTTGAAAGCCTTTTTTCTGCACGTTCTTCTCGCGCTCGAAAGCTACACCACATTGCTGGCTCTATAATTATTCTGGATGAAGCGCAAACGCTGCCTCGGCATCTTCTGTTGCCCATCATGCGGGTTCTTGATGAACTGGCAAGTCACTATGGTTGCACTATAGTTCTTTGTACAGCCACGCAACCGATGCTTGGTAGGCGTCCTGGTTTTGAGAATGGTTTGCCAATTGAAGGGCGGGAACTGGCTCCTGATCCCCTGCATCTTGCGGGTAAATTAGCTAGGAATCAGGTTAAGTATGGTGGCATAATGGACAACTCCGCATTGGTTGAGGCGTTGAGGGTAAATTCGCAAATTTTAATAGTGGTTAATAGCCGTCGTCATGCTTTAGAACTCTATAATTTAGCGAAAGAGGCGGATATCGATGGATTGGTTCATCTGACTACACGGCATTACGCTGTTCATCGTCGCCGTATTCTTGCTGATATACGAAACCGGCTTGAAATAGGGCAGCCTTGCAGATTGATTTCTACTAGTCTTATCGAGGCCGGTGTTGATGTTGATTTTCCTGTCGGTTTCCGCGCAGAAGCGGGGTTGGATCAGATTATTCAAACTGCTGGACGTGTTAATCGAGAAGGCAAACGAAAAAAAGAAGATAGCCTTGTAACCGTATTTACTTCCCCTGATTATCCCCCGCCTAGGGAAATAAAAGACCTGATCGGGGATATGGGAAGAATAATCGGGAACCATGAGAATATGGCAAGCCCTATGGCTGTCGAGGATTATTTCCGTGAAGTATATTGGCGGCTGGCTGATGGGCTTGACGAAAAGAAAATCCTTGATCGTTTTATTCTAAGTAAAAGCGCAACAGATTTTGCCTATCGTCAAGTAGGAACAGATTTTCGAATGATCGAAAACGGAATGGCGCCTGTCATTGTTGCTATCGAAGATAAGGCTAAAAAAGCGGTAGAGAGTTTGCGGGTAAAAAATATTCCGTCGAGCAAAATCGCACGAGAGTTACAAGGGTATATCGTTCAGATTTCACCTAAAGATAGAGATGCGTTGATCCAAAACGGACAGGCTCGTTTTGAAGAACCTGAGTTACGTGGAGATCAGTTTGCAATACTGCAAAAAAATGATTTTTACCAAGAAGATGTTGGATTAATTTGGGAGAATTATGATCATCTGTCAGTAGATGACATGCTAATTTAAATATATAATTCAATTAAAAATAAATTAATTTTTAATATATAATAAAAATGTTTTATCATGCGGAGGCACGATGTCTTACGGGATTCGACTTAGTGTTTGGGGCAATAATGCTTGCTTTACTAGACCAGAATTTAAAGTAGAAAGAGTTTCATACGACGTTATGACTCCCTCTGCTGCGCGTGGCATTCTGGAAGCAATTCACTGGAAGCCTGCTATTCGCTGGATAATTGATGCGATCCATGTTTTGAAACCGATCCGATTTCAAAATATCCGGCGTAATGAGGTCGGTAGCAAGATATCCCCGAATAAAGTAAAATCTGCAATAAAACGCGGCCATCTAGAAGGACTAAATCTACTCGTTGATAAGGATCGCCAACAGCGCGCCTCTGCTATTTTAGTCGCTCCAGCCTATGTAATTGAAGCTCATTTCGTGCTGACAAACAAGGCTGGAAAGGAAGATAATGAAGGAAAGCATCTCGATATTTTTAAACGTCGGGCTGTGCGAGGTCAATGCTTTCATCAACCATGTCTCGGAGTACGAGAATTTGCTGCATATTTTAAGCTCCTTGACGATTCCGAGCAAATACCAACGGCGATTCCAGTCGATCAGGATCTCGGATTTATGCTTTTCGATATTGACCATGCAAAAGCGGGCCACCCGCCCATGTTTTTTCGAGCTATAATGGAACAGGGCATCGTAAAAATTCCATCCCCTAACTCGCCGGAGGTGAGACGATGAGTGTGATAGCCTCTCTAGTGGAGGCCTATAAACGTTTTCCAGACACCCCTCCATTTGGCTATTCTGCTGAACAGATCAGTTATGTTATCTCGCTTAATGACGATGGCACTGTTGCACATGTCGTTGATCTACGAGTGGAAGACGGGAAAAAACGAATCCCCAGAAAAATGTTTGTTCCCCATTCTGTAAAACGGGCGGCTAATATTACATCCAACTTTTTGTGGGATAAAACATCCTATGTCCTTGGAATAACGGCGAAAGAAGCAAAACGCACGGAAGATGAACACCGTGCTTTTGTTGAAAAACATATAAACGCTATTGGTGATTCAACCGATGCTGGGTTACGCGCCTTTCGACTCTTTCTTGAAGGTTGGCGTCCTGAGTATTTTACTGGCCCTGTTTGGCTGGACGAGATGAAAGACCAAAACGTTGTTTTTGCGTTAGAGAGTAATCGTTTAAAAAATATTTATTTGCACGATAGTGATGCGGCAAAATTATTATGGAGTAGAATTTTTTCTGAAGACGAGAAGAAAAATGATATTTGTCTAGTTACCGGTGAGGCTGGTAATATTGTTCGACTTCATCCGTCTATTAAAGGCGTATGGGGCGCCCAATCTTCAGGGGCGACGCTTATTTCTTTTAATCTTGAATCCTTTACCTCCTATGGACATAAGCAAGGTAGAAATGCGCCTACTTCGGAAGCTGCAGTTTTTGCCTATACGACAATGCTTAATTATTTCCTTGATCGTGGTAGCCATCATCGTCTTCAGATAGGGGATGCATCTACCGTGTTCTGGGCAGATGCGGGGGATAAACAAGCCGCAGAAGATGCAGAAAGTTTATTTTACACATCTATTGATATCGACGATCTACATCAAAAAGAAGAAATCTCCACAAACCGGCTCCGAGAAACACTCGCGCGCTTGCGAAGAGGAGAGCCAATTGAGCTGGTAGAGCCTGAACTTGCTAAGGGCGTCCATTTCTACATTCTGGGATTAGCCCCTAATGCGGCGCGCCTTTCAGTACGATTCTTCTATTCTGATAACTTTTGTGATTTGATACGTAATTATCAAAGATTTGTATCTGATATGCGTATTGAGCCGCCACCCCGCGAAGAATATCCTCCTTTATCGCGTTATCTTTTAGAAACCGCAGTCTTGGGAAAACGTGAGAATATTGTGCCTAATTTGGCTGGTGAATGGTTTCGCTCAATACTGACAGGATCTTCCTATCCGCTTACTCTTATGTCTTCAGTCATTAGACGTATTCGTGCAGATGGCCAAGTTAATGGATTGCGCGTCGGTATTCTCAAAGCTTTGTTAGTTCGTAATTTTAATAGGAAGGATGTGCCTGTGGCACTTGATCCCGATAACATAAACAAAGGCTATCTACTTGGCCGGTTATTTGCTGTTTATGAACAAATCCAGACAGCCGCGCTAGGCAGCAAGGTGAATGCAACGATTAAGGATAAATTCTACGGATCTGCCTCAGCCCAGCCCCGAAAGGTGTTTCCCGTTTTAGACAAGGGTTCTGCAAATCATCTTTCTAAAATTGGTAAAGAGAAACCTGGATTCCGCATTGTACTAGAAAAGACAGTTGCCTCTATCATGGAGAAAATGCGGCCAGATGCGGATCCATTCCCGACATCATTAGCAGCTCAAGATCAAGCGCTTTTTGGTCTTGGTTACTACCACCAGCGTAGTGAATTTTTCAAAAAGGCGAACAATACCGCCATCTCAGAAGAGTAAGAAATATGACTGTAATAACTAATCGTTATGACTTTGCACTTGTTTTTGATGTAGTGAACGGCAATCCGAATGGTGACCCTGATGCGGGTAATTTGCCGCGCGTTGATCCTGAAACTAACCGCGGGCTGGTTACTGATGTAAGCTTGAAACGCAAAATACGAAACTATGTCGATCTTGCTCGTCATGCAGAGGAAGGCTTTCATATTTACGTTGAGGAAGGCGCCATCCTCAATAATAAAAATAGGGAAGCCTATACAGCCATTCGGGGCGATGATCTGAAAAGTGGTAAAGGTGGAAAGTTAAATCCTGAAAATGATGGTGAAGCAAAAAAATTAACCGACTTCATGTGCCGCAATTTTTTTGATGTGCGGTGTTTCGGTGCCGTTATGGCTACGGGGGTGAATTGTGGTCAAGTGAAGGGCCCTGTGCAAATGAGTTTTGCGCGCTCAGTGGAACCGATTTTACCTCTTGAAATTACAATTACCCGCATGGCTGCAACAAATGAAGCTGAAAAGAAAAAAGGGTCTGAAGGCGACGATTCAAACAGTCGATCTGATAATCGGACTATGGGACGGAAGCATATCGTGCCTTATGGTCTATATGTCGCGCACGGTTTTATTTCTGCTAAATTTGCTGAACGTACTGGCTTTTCAGAACAAGACCTTCAACTTTTATTTGATGCACTCAAAAATATGTTTGAACATGACCGCTCAGCCGCTCGGGGTGAAATGGCGACACGAAAGCTGATTGTTTTTAAACACGAAAATGCACTTGGCAATGCTCCAGCTCATATTTTGTTCGATCGAATAAAAATTGGGCGCAGTATAGATAATCAAATCCATCCGATCGACAGCCGTTTGGATAATTTGCCACCCGCTCGCGCTTTTTCTGACTATATTGTCGATATAGATCGCGAGAATTTTCCTGCAGGAGTCGAAATTCTCGAACTTATTTGATCAATGGTCGATAATATTCCTAAAACATCTAAAATTGACGGAGAGCCTATCCCGCTCTCCGCCTTGCAGCACGCTATCTATTGCCTTCGTCAGGCTGCTTTAATTCATCTGGAGCGCGCTTGGGCAGACAATCGCTTTACTGCAGAAGGCCATGTTCTTCATGCTGTTGCCGACAAAATAGGGCATAGGAAGGTTCGTGGTATTCGTCGGGTTATGGCATTGCCAATTATGTCAAGGCGACTGAATATTTTGGGCGTAGCTGATATAGTAGAATTTTTGCCGGACTCTACCGGAGAGACGGCGTTTCCTCTTGAATATAAACGCGGGAAACCTAAGCCACATAGAGCCGATGAGGTTCAGCTTTGTGCTCAGGCTTTTTGCCTTGAAGAAATGACAGGTCGTTCTGTGCTAGAAGGAGCATTATTTTACGCACAAACAAAACGCCGTGTCATTGTGCCTTTTGATGATGAGCTGCGTAATTTAACAGAAACAACCATTGTTGCATTACGTAATATTTTGTTATCTGGGGAAACGCCTCCGCCCACAAATCGACGAGAACGGTGTAAAGCGTGCTCTCTCATCGAAATATGTCGTCCGAAAATTGTAGCACGACCAGTGCGCATCTGGCGCGCTCATATGGTTGACAGTATGACATCCTTCGGTGAAGATATATGAAAAAACTGCTTAATACCATGTATATCACGACCGAAGGCGCAAATCTTCGGAAAGATGGTGAAAACATTGTAGCAGAAATAGATGGAACAGAACGTAGTCGCGTTCCGTTGCACATGGTTTCTGCCGTTGTCGTATTTGGTGCTGTGTTTGTAACTCCGCCTTTAATGGCTGCGTTGGCTTCTGCTGGAATTACGCTGACTTTTTTAGATCGAAATGGTCGGTTTCAAGCGCGATTGGAAGGGCCTATTTCCGGAAATGTCCTTCTTCGACGCGCACAATACCGTGTATCTGATCAGTCTAAAGAGATCGTGAGATTTTTTCTTATCGGTAAAATATTTAACCAACGCGCTGTATTACGACGCGCATTGAGAGATTATGGATCTGATTACAGCCCTCAAGAGCGTGACAGGTTAGAAACTGTTACTGATCGCCTTGGCTATATAATACGTCGAGTTGAGTATTCTGATAGCACAATCGACTTATTAAGAGGTTCGGAAGGTGAAGCTGCTGCGCTTTACTTCTCTGTTTTCGATTATCTTATCCGATCTCCAGACACGACCATGCGGTGGACAGGGCGGTCGCGTCGACCACCTCGGGATCGAGTCAATGCAATTTTATCTTTTCTTTATACTCTCTTGACACATGATTGCCGTTCAGCTCTTGAAAGTATAGGTCTTGATCCAGCGGTCGGATTCTTGCATCGGGATCGTCCCGGTCGTCCCAGTCTTGCGCTTGATCTCATGGAGGAATTACGACCGGTTTTAGCAGATCGTTTAGCTTTATCTTTAATTAATAGACGGCAATTACGCTCTAAAGACTTTATATTGCAAGACGGCGGAGCTGTGCTAATGACGGATGATTGTCGCCGTACAGTTTTAATAGCTTGGCAAGAGCGAAAACGGGCGGAAAAACAACACGTTTTCTTGGATGAAAAGGTTCCTTTTGGATTGGTTCCTTATATACAAGCACAAATGCTGGCACGGCATATTCGTGGTGATATTGATGCCTATCCGCCTTGGTTCTGGAAATAGGAAATTATTGTGTTGGTTCTGGTAACTTACGATGTCAGCACGACGGAAGGGAACGGGGCAAAACGTCTTCGTGCAGTCGCAAAAGCTTGTCGTGATTTCGGACAGCGTGTACAGTTTTCTGTATTTGAAATTGAGGTAGACCCTGCTCAATGGGTAAAACTTAAGGCGCGACTAGAAGATATTATCTTACCAACAGTGGATAGTCTCCGCTACTATTATTTAGGGGCTCACTGGCAAAAACGGATAGAACATGTTGGGGCAAAGTCTGCGACGGATTTAAATGCCCCGCTCATCATCTAGTCTATCTTCTATTCCTGATACAATTTTTCTTTGGTGCGAACCACAAGCGTGCTGCACGACTCGCGGAGGTTCGCATCCAGCTTTGTTATTGAAATTACGCAACAATTTTGTACCCAAAAGAATACTGTTACCTTAAAGGATTTTATTATCTCCCTCTTCGCATATTTACCCTTTTAATTTTAATCTTTTCTGTGCTTTACAATAGGGGCGGTCGCCTCCTTCGCGGAGGCGTGGATTGAAACGATGATAAAGCCGCCAAGGCCGTGAAAGACGAGGCGTCGCCTCCTTCGCGGAGGCGTGGATTGAAACTCTCATGATGCTTGCGCTTTTGTTGTCATGAATGTCGCCTCCTTCGCGGAGGCGTGGATTGAAACTAAGATCAATGAGGGGCATTGTGTCCCAGATTCGGTCGCCTCCTTCGCGGAGGCGTGGATTGAAACATATAGTTTGGGTTGATTATCAGTGGTAGTTATTGTCGCCTCCTTCGCGGAGGCGTGGATTGAAACAATATTATTGAAACTCAATTCGTAGGCAAATCGTGGTCGCCTCCTTCGCGGAGGCGTGGATTGAAACTCGGATTAAATAAACACTGAAAAACAATCCCGTTGTCGCCTCCTTCGCGGAGGCGTGGATTGAAACCCCAAACAGCCCATTAATCCATACAGCGACATATGTCGCCTCCTTCGCGGAGGCGTGGATTGAAACAAACCGTTTCTAGTGATCGCAATCCAGAACGCATGTCGCCTCCTTCGCGGAGGCGTGGATTGAAACCAAGACATTAATAAAACCTTTCTTAGTTTTGAGGGTCGCCTCCTTCGCGGAGGCGTGGATTGAAACGAGGTTAAGCGTCAAGAAGCATTATCCATCAATGTCGCCTCCTTCGCGGAGGCGTGGATTGAAACCACCCACTGACCGCACCGAGAGCGTCACCTTAAAGTCGCCTCCTTCGCGGAGGCGTGGATTGAAACTATCGAAGCATGGCGAGGAACGGGCTGCGATTAGTCGCCTCCTTCGCGGAGGCGTGGATTGAAACCTTCAATGGTCAAGGGTCGCCTTAATATCACCGATGTCGCCTCCTTCGCGGAGGCGTGGATTGAAACTGTTATGGATAACCCGTGAAAAATGGAGGTCGTCGTCGCCTCCTTCGCGGAGGCGTGGATTGAAACCGTGATGTGTTTTCTAAAACTCTGCCTTTGGCCAAGTCGCCTCCTTCGCGGAGGCGTGGATTGAAACTTTGGATGCAGCTCGCTTGAAATCAGCATAGGGGTCGCCTCCTTCGCGGAGGCGTGGATTGAAACAACTCCGATATTTGGATTGAAATCGAGTGCCGCTTTCCTCGCCTTCCTTCATATCGCGGCTGTAAAATTATGGTTGCCTTCCTTTGTCAACAGAACCTAAATACCTTTCAAATCTGGTTTATAAAGCAAAAATGGAAGGTTACCTTATTTCAAGAAGGAAAAAATTGAATCTTCCTTGGCTGGAAAGGCGAATCCGGTTTGCTTAAAACCTCATTTCAAGACGAAAGGAGGTCTGTAGTTTTATGGATAAAAATAAAAAAGTGGATTTGGACAAAATTTTTCACGAAATGGATGAATTGGGCATAGATGGAAATCATCCAGCTATGAAAAAATCACCAGAAGAAAGCAAAATTCTTGAATAATTTGCCGAGATAAACCGATTTATTGATGAAAAAGGTTTTATCCCCGGTGAAAATCTTGAAAAGCGTTCAATGAATTTATCCGAACGTCGCTTAAAAAAGCGACTTTCTATCTATCGCCAAACAGCGGAATATACAGCCTTGCTCCAATCCGTTGACAAACACCATATTTTATCTTCTACCTTGGATAAAACAGAGATTCTAGACGAGAGTTCCGGCACTACGACCCATGAAATAACTTCATCCTTTCAGATGAATGGAACGATAGCTAGCGATAAAAAATCAGTCTTCGGTTCCTGCTTCCTTGGATGATATCTTTAATGAAGATAGCCTGCTTTTGAGCATGTCACCAGAAGTGGCTGCCATGTTTACTGATCCGATGCCTTGGGAAGACAAACAAGCATCTCGACCTAAAAGACCTGATAAGGTAGCCAGACAGATTCCATGTCAGGAATTTGATCGCTTCAAGCCACTATTTGGCCAGTGTGTTCAAGATTTGATTAGGGGTAAACGCATCAGTATGCGTTTCCGTGACGAACAGAATATCAAAAAAGGTGACTTTTTTATTCTGGTTTTATGGTCTATGTCGCTGATTACGGTGAAACTATCGTAAAAAACGGTAAGACTAATGCCCGTTTACGACTGATCTTCAATAACGGTATGGAAGGTGAAAATCTTCTTCGTTCATTAGCACGCGAATTATATAAAGACCCTAATGGGCGTCGTATTTCAGGCATTGATGGCGAAGATGTCTTTAATACAGAATCAACTCCTTCAAATATTTCAAATCCTGCTAATCCATCCGCTAATCCTATAGTATCGAAGAATATGCCTTCTTCCTATGCCGGCTTATCCCATACGCCTCCACGCGCCTTAAATACCTATCTAATCCCGCCATACCATCTTTAGATAAGGCTATCTTCTACGATAGCGTCTTTGCAGACAGAAACTAATATCACTAATATAAATAGCCAGCAGCAGAAAACAGGGTCGATTTATATTCTTCGGAGTCTGTCACAACAACCAGATACCGTGTCGTTAAGAAAAAATCTTTTCAAAATAGGATTTACTACTGGCGATATAAACCGCCGTCTTCAAAATGCAGAAGAACAGCCCACCTATCTTTTAGCTAAGGTTGAAATTGTCCGAGTTTATCAATGTTCTAATTTAAATGTTAGCCGCTTTGAAACTCTGCTCCACCGCTTTTTCGGAAAAGCACGAGCCGATATCCACATTAAAGACCGCTTCGGAAAAATATGCCATCCAAAAGAATGGTTTATTCTACCTTTGGATGTCATAGAACAAGCAATGCAGCTGATAATAACTGGTAAAATCACCGAATATATTTATGATATAGAAATGCAAAAATTAGTATATTTGATAGGATAAATTTTAAATATTATAAAAATAATTGATTATTTATTTTTAAACACCTTGTAAGTATTATCGTGTATCTAGAAAATAGTATCATGCCATCGTGACAGTAATATCTGGAAGGTTATTTTTACCACCACCATTTGGACATATAATAATTAAAATTAGTTTGTCAAAACTCATTTCTTGTTATTCAAGAAAACTCCGTACATTCTCAACAGTGATTTTTCTGATGAACACGCTGTCTTCTCGATATCAAAAAGCTTCTAAGCACAATTTAAATTAGTATAGATCCTTATAAAATTTTTATATAAAATATTAAATATTTTTAGATGTTTTTTAATTTGAGGCTGAAATTGAGTATTTTTTTTATAGGAACGCCCATTGAAAATTTAATTTTACTGGTTTCAGGTATTTTTAAAGAAGATGGATTTCCTGGAATTGTAGTATTCTTGATGGTTGTCGCATGCTTTATTTTAATTTTTCAGATGAATCGAGAATTCCATCATCAAAAAAAACTGATTAATAAACTTTCAGATAAAATTAAGGACTTTTCGAAAGCTTCTTTTGCGAAAGAAGGGCCGCCATCTATAGGAATTTGGCTAAGAGATCAAAAAGTATCATATGATCAAAAAAAAATATTATCCGCTTGGGATAAATTTGAAAAAACTTTAATTTCTACAAGTTATAGCGATAATTCATATATATTAACAACAGTCCAACCTGATTACTTTTTTAATACTGATGCACTTTCTTTCGGTTTAGGACGATGGCGTATTATACCAGGACTTTTTGTTTCTATTGGTCTTGCCTGTACATTCTTGGGATTAATTGCAGCACTTCATCAAATGGCTGATCAGCAAATTACATCAGAGACGATGCAAGCGCTCATGAAAATTGCATCAGCTAAATTTATCATGTCTCTAGCAGGGCTAGTATGTTCTATAGTCTTTATGATTTTTATGACGCGTATGAAATCCTTACCAGAACATGCCTTGCATGACTTAGTTTCAAATTTAGATGAACACTTATCGCCTCTTAGTTTAGAGAAACTAGGTCAAGAGCAGCTAGACGTACAGCAACAAATTTTAAATGTTCAGAAGACTATGGCAAATGATTTTGTCGCTGAATTAGGCCGATCTTTGAAAGAGGATGTGACTCCAGCGATATCAAATTCAATAAGTGAAGTGATGCATCCTATTATTAGTAAGGTGAGCCAACATAGTACTGATAGTATCACAACAATGGCTACAAATCTTTCTCAACAAATTTCTGGAGGCGTAGAACATGCATTGACAGTGGCAAGTGAAAGAATTGCAATGGCAGGGGATCGTATTGCGCAGCTTGTGGAGCGTATGGATCTTTCCTCTGGACGGATGGGATCAGAGATAGAGAATACAATAGTTCGTGTCTCACAGGCTGTAGATGATTTGCGTAATACAATAAATGAAGAAGCGATCTCAACGAGTGGCGTATTCGTTCATGGTGCTGAGCAGTTGCTAGCTACCATGAATACGACATTAGAATCCATTCGTGATAATACTGGTATTGGTGCTCGTGCGATCTCGGATGCAGCTACTAATATGGCCACTGCCAGTAAAACAATGCGTGCTGAAATGGAAGAAGCCACACAGAGTGGATCAAAGGCGGCATATCTACAAATAAGTGAGGCAGGAAATAGTGTCAGTATGGCCATTGATTCTGCAGGACAGTCTGTTCTTTCGGCTTTTGGCAATACCGCGAATAAAGTGGCTGAACTCGCTGGTGATGTAGGAGAAAAAGCAGGCCGAGAGCTTCTTGAGCCTATATCTTTGATTGCTGAAAAGCTTGAAAGATTATTATCTATGATAGATAGCGGGGTTCTCGCTATGCGCGATATGAGTAATAGCGTACAGGCAGGTGCCCATGCTGGTGAAATTGCTGCTAACAGTTTCCAAGGTGCCTCTTCGGATTTAGTTAACGCCACACAGCCAATTCGTTCTACTACAGAACAGATTGAAAATATATTACGCATTCTTTCTCAAAATATTGAGTCTTTTACGACAATTATTACTCGTAGCGCTGAAACAACAGCAATATCTTCAGCCAATGTATTGAAATCAGCAAAAGAAACGCTTGGGGGCGAGCAAAGATCAATAGAAATTGCTTTGCAAGGCGTTGAAAAAATTGCAAATCGTATGCAAGGACAAGCTCAAAAACTTGATGATATTGACCTAAAATTAGGTCATGCTTTTGAAGTATATGCTATGCAAACAGGAGAAGCTATGGATTCTATGCGTACGCATGTTGTACAAATGGCAAATGAACTGAATAAAGCACTTGATACACTCAAAACAATTGTTGATCAATTACAGGACTTTGTTCCTCAACAAGGGCATGATTGATGCAGCATAAATATCATATACGACAGGAAGAAAAAGAAGAGGCTGAATCAGTATTTGTTTCTATGACAGATATAATGGTTAGTTTTCTTTTTATTGTTATGTTGTTGATGGCATTTTTTGCTAGTCATTATAGTGATAATCAAACTATACATCATGATCCTTTAGAAATTTATAATGCTAAATCTGAAAATATAAGACATAATATTATTATGCATCTTGTGGACGCTGTTCGTGCTGATATCAAAAAAGAAAAAATAGAAGGATTGGAAGTAAGTACTCAAGGTGATGCTTTAAGATTTCAAGGGAATGGACTATTCGCTTCAGGGCAAGGGGGGCTAAGTGGGAATAGCTTAAGAATTATTAAGCTATTAGGCCATCATCTGGCTGATTTTATGCCTTGCTTTGCAGTCGGTTCTAAGGGAGCCGTTGCATTATCTTGTAATCCTGATTTGGTGATGTTGGAAACGGTTCAGGTTGAAGGGCATACCGACTCTAATGGCTCACATCAGAATAACCTCGTTCTCTCTACAACACGAGCCATATCAGCTTTTAATGAAATAGTACCTGACAGTAAAAATAATGATATGCCTGAAATGCTGGAATTCCAGAACTTATTAGGTCAGCCAATTATGGCTGTTGCGGGTTATGGTGAAATGAGGCCAGTTGGAAATAATGCAACTGTAGTGGGCCGAGCTGCTAATCGTCGTATAGACATGCGTTTTATTATGTATGTTCCGCCAGGACGAGATCTAATTCCTCATAAAGTTGAAGATATCGATAGAATTTCTTCATTACTAAAGCTTCAGGATTCAAAAAAATGACCCAAACAGGAACTCCATTGTCACAAATACTTGCTGATGGTGTTGAGTTTTCTGCGCTAGAAAGTATTTCACTTGACTCAATTTATTGCCGAGTGCGGCTTATCTTGGATAACTATGATGAAATTTTACCTCTAGAAAAAGATCCAGAAAAAATTTTAGCAAAAATGCTGCGGCTTATCGAAACATGGGACTGGTCTAATGTTCCTTTAAGCTTTCCTTTACAAGTAGCACGTTTTGTATTTTCACAAAAAAATATAAACTTTAATATTAAAATAATCTGTGATTTCTTACTTAAAGAAATACTATCATCTACTAAATCTGGATTTCTTAACTCTATGGTAGGTATTTATATTGAGACATTTTCAAAAAATAATATTTTTACACCTATTCTGGGTGAACATCTTTTTAAATCTCGTTTATATTTAGGACATCAATTCACAGACCTTTTGATAAAAGTCCCAAATTTTTTTGATGCATCTACAGTAGTTACTACAATTGCAGAATTTATAGAAAATATCGACGATCCATGGGAATCTCTGAAACAAATAGGTATCAGACATCCTCACGCACCGGGGTTGATGTCTGAAGTTCATAGTACTTTTGTGCGGCAAATAGCTCCTAAACTGCGAGAAAGATTTTATATAGACAAACTATTTACGTGGTTAGCTCCACATAATAATGCTCCCCTCCAAAATGGAGCCTCTGAAGCATTAAATGCTATTATGTCAGTGTGGGAAAAAGGCGAACCTGATAAAGAAATAAAAAAGTATCTGATTGATAGAATCACAGCATTGTATGGCCATCCACAAGTTGATCGTTCCCCTGTATGGGCCGAAGTCTCTGAAGAAAATGAGCGCCGTTTACTTCATTGGATTATGGGAAATGATATTCGATTTCTTTTCCAAATTTTGGCAGAGGTTGAGAAAAAACATATGTGGCATGATCGTGAAAATTTTTGGTGGACGATGTATGAATCAGGTAAGATTCATGGGTTATGGATTGCTTTTAATCCTGTAGGGTTTTCTGTGGCCAAAAAGCGATTAAAAACAGCGTTTACTCGATTTGCAGAGCAAACTGGAAAAAGCGATAAATCGCTTCTTATTATGCATATAGGTAATAATATTGTGGTAGAAGGTACTTATAATTTTCAGATTCATATTTTTAATGACCAAGATCCTGAAGCCCCAAAGCTTTACAAACCAAAATATAATGTAAATAGTATTAGAGAAAAATCAGCAAAAATTAAAATTATGCATCAGGGCAAGGGATGGATGGATAAAGTTTATAAAAACTTATAGTGTATCAAAATGAGTTTTGATTATTCATATAATAATGATAGAGTTATCATTAATATTCCTTCTAGAAATTCCAAATTTTTGGGTTTTCTTCAAAAAAATAAAAATTTTCAAAAAGTAGATTCAAAGAACTTTGATTTAGCTATTGCAATAGCTGATATTAGTGCTCTAGCAGATGAATTAAAAGAACCTTATGAAATTCACCAAAAATATATAATTCTTTCACATAGACTTGTTGGTTCTGTCGATTCGCAAACGGCTAAAATACTTAATTTACCACCGATCACTGATCTTGTACTCAAAACGGATGTCGAAGGTATCGTTGGTAGTTCTAGTTTTAGGTTAAGAGCAGAATGGCACAGAAATAACCAGCATCTTACTGTAAACAGAATTGGTTCAATTATTGAGACAAGCAAGGGAAGACAACGGATCCCAGCTTGGATGATGGATGTTCTTAATATTGCGGATGGTTGCCGCGCTTCAAATAATGATTCAATTGATTGGGATGTTTTAGCTCGTTTCCGCCAAGCTTTGGATCTAGGAGCAGAAAATATTAAAGATGGACATGCCTCATGCATATCAATGACTGATTTTTTGTCTGGATTACATGTTCGTCTAGCAGATCGTTTTTCTATTTCTCCAAATGAGCAAGGTACTGATTTTAAAATTATTCCATTCTCTGGCCAAAAAATAGATGATTCCGAAGAAATCTCAGAAAATATAGCAGAATTAAAAGGTCTATATCTTGCTGATTTTCAACGGAAATTAAAACAAAAAGGGGTGTTAAATACCTTTCGGTTATCATCAAATGAGTATCTTGTTATTGATCGTGCCGCAAAGCCTGTTTTGAAACTCTTACATCAAATGCAAGAGGCTTCTTTAGAAGAAAGAAAGGTATTTATTCGTAACCCGCTTCCTCGTCTAACCCAAGCTATTAAGCAAGATTTATATAATAATGGTAAGCTCTCTAACATAGATGATCTTCTTCAAGAAGAATTAATCGAAAAATCTGTTTTGCCAGCTTTTATTGAAACAATAGAATATAATAGTTTTTCTGAACGGGTTATTGGTATAGGTAAATTCGTTCCACCTGATTTAGGTATAAATCAATCTACAGGAACAACATGGCTTCCAGAAGTGTTCGGAGAAGAAGAAATGAAATATCTTCGTACGAAGACTACTAAAGAATTGGAGGATCTAGAAACTCATCTTGAACAAGCGATAAGAAACAAAGAAGAGACTGTAATATGGAAAGATATGAATTTTTCGGACAAGCCGAATATTTTAAATGAATTACGTTGCTTAATAATAAGCCGTGACAAATATTTAGAAGATAACCATCCGTTAGAAAAAAAAGAAAATTTAGCGAATACCGATTCTGATACTATAGTACTTAAAACACAAAATAATTTTGAAGAAGCAATTTATTCCCCAGCTATAAAACCTAGATTTTCATCTATACCAACTAGAATACCATCATCAATTGTTACTCCACTGAAACAACACCAGCGTGAAAGTTTCGACTGGCAAGTAAACGCTTGGAAATTTGGACTATCTGGAATTTTTAATGCTGATGAACAAGGTTTAGGAAAAACACTTCAGACAATCAGCTTTCTTGTTTGGCTAAATGAATTAATGGAATTTGATAAATCCCGTCGAGCTCCAATACTTATTGTCGCACCGACATCTCTGTTGCATAACTGGGAAAATGAGGTAGATAATCATGTCGAAAAGGTAGGGTTAGGACATATTATAAGATTATATGGGAGAGGAATTGATATAAGACGTCGAGATGGCACTTCTGGAATTGATACCAAGACAGGGGAATCGCTACTTGATTTCGAAGATATAATGCGTCATTTTTATGAAGGAAATGGGCATTTTACATGTATTATTACAACGTATACAACTTTAACTAACTATCAGCATTCTCTTTCAAAAATACCTTTTGCTGTTACTGTTTTTGATGAAATACAAGCTTTAAAAAATCCGGCATCTCTCAGATCTCAAGCCGCTCGTTCAATTAATGCTGATTTCCGGATAGGGCTAACCGGAACACCTATTGAAAATTCAACAACGGATCTATGGGCAATTATGGATCAGTTGGTGCCAGGACACTTGAGTTCTCTATTGGATTATCAGAGACACTATAGCAATCCTACCAAAGATAACATGAAGGATCTCTATCAAAAAATTTTTTGTAGCACAGGCCAGCGTCCTGCGCTCGCTTTGCGAAGACTTAAGGCAAATGTAACTTGTGACCTACCTTCTAAAACAAGGCTTATTCTACCTAAAGAAATGCCTGAGGTACAAGCCAAAGCATATGATGATATTCGGAAAAAACTGAAGGAAGGGCAAAGAGGAAACGCCTTAAAACTTTTGCATCATATCCGAACAGCTTCTGTACATCCTGCTGTTTCTTCTATTTCTACGGACCAAAAATTTATTGCACAATCAGGGAGATTGGCTGCTACCTTTGAAATTCTAAAACGAATTAAAACACGGGGGGAACGTGCTTTAGTCTTTATTGAAAATCTTAAAATGCAATATCGTTTTGCAGCGCTCGTTCGTTCTGAATTCGGTTTAGAACGGGTTGAAATTATTAATGGACAAACATCAATCTCAGAACGCCAAAAAATTGTTGATAGGTTTCAAGAACATTTAAAAGATTCAAAAAATAAGTTTGATTTGCTTATTTTAGGGCCTAGAGCGGCTGGTACAGGTTTGACGTTAACAGCAGCAACTCATGTTATTCATCTTTCCCGTTGGTGGAATCCCGCAGTTGAAGAACAATGCAATGATCGTGTCCATAGACTAGGGCAAACGCAACCTGTGTATGTGTATGTGCCTATGGCTATTCATCCTTATTATAAATCTAAAAGTTTTGACTGTCTTCTCCATAATCTAATGCAAAAAAAACGTCGTCTTGCACAGAATATATTATGGCCAATGGCTGATACAGCTAATGATGTAAGTCAATTGCAAGCACAGCTTATAAACGATGAGAATATTTTGGAAGTTGGTGATTGTGTAAAGAATGCAATGATTGGAATGTATGCAGATGAAGATGTTTTATGTCCTACCCCAGATAATAATGGTGCGTTTTTGTATATTTAATAAATAATCATTGACTTTTGTATCTCAAATAAGTTACAAACCTAAATGAGATAGGAGTCCGTTCATGCCCACAGCAAAAACAATGATACATGTTAGGGTCGCAGATGACCTAAAAGAACAGGTAAGCGCTACCCTAGCTTCTATGGGCTTGTCGGTTTCCGAAGCTGTCCGGTTATTCCTACATCGTGTTGTAGCAGAACAGAAATTCCCCTTCGAATTACGCGTCCCGAATGCAGAAACACGGCTGGCAATGTCGGAAACTGATGAAATCATCAAAAGCCGCCAAGGTCGTTTTTCCAATTCCAAAGAGTTGATTGATGGCCTTGAAGCGCACAGCAGATAGTAAACGCGCTTCTCTACCGAGGTCCTCCGATTATACCAAAAGTTTCCTAAAGGACTGGAAGCACTTATCACGGTCAGGACGTTATGATCTCAATCGTCTAAAGTCAGTCATGATGCTTCTGATTGAGAATGACGAACCCTTGCCCGCCGAATGGTTAGATCATCCTTTAAAAGGTGAAATGGCCGCATACAGGGAATGTCACATTGGAGGTGACTTTCTGCTCATTTACAGAATAGACGACAGTCGTCAGCCTGAAATGGTCATCTTTGTACGGACAGGGACGCATTCAGAACTCCTAGAATAAAGGCTTATTTCTAAAAATACGTATCGGCGTATGTAGCTAAATACGTATTTAAGTTAAAAAAGGTTAACGTATGCACGTTATTACGTTTTTAAGCCAAAAGGGTGGTAGTGGTAAGACAACACTCTCAGTCCACACAGCTGTGAGAGCCGAGGCTGTCGGTAAGAAAGTCTGCATCATTGATGCAGATCCTCAAGAGAGCGCAACAACTTGGGGGATGTATCGGGAAAAGCCTACACCTATCGTAGCTACTGCTCAAGCTAGTGATCTGGATGCCGCACTTTCAGCAGCTGAGGCAGAAGGTATAGACTTGGCGATTATTGACGCACCACCTCATGCGGCTCCTACTGCTAGTCAGATTGCCCGACGAAGTGATCTTATTCTAGTCCCTATTAGACCGAGCGCTTTTGACTTAGCGGCTGTGCCGGCAATTGTGGATATTATTAGGGCCTCGAAATCGAGAGGCGCTTTTATCCTGTCAGCCTGTCCTTTTCGGGCTCCAGAGATCGAAGAGACACGCCTTGCTTTAGAAAGCTATAATCTGCCTATTTTTCCATCTGAGATTGTTGACCGTCGCGCTTTTGCTCGCGCAGTCACTACCGGACGCGCAGTCACAGAATTTGAAAGTAATGGCAAAGCTGCTGAAGAGATCCATCATTTATGGACTTGGATTAATAATACGTTAGAACGTATATAGCTAAATACGTATATACTTAAATAAGGACTTTTTGCTATGGCCAAGAAACCAACTGGACTAGCTGCTTTTTCCCGCCCTAAAACGGTTACTCATCTGTCGACAGAAGAGCCAACCTCTACCATCGAAAATCAGGCTGCCTTTCCGATACGTAAGAAAAGAGGCTCGGGTGATATCGTTGCTTTAACGGTGAAAGTTCGCCGCACCGATTGGCAACGATTACGTCAGCTGGCGGATGCAGAGGGAACAACAATTCAAGCCATGGCAGAGGCAGGCTTTTCTGCTATCCTCGCCCAACATGGTTTAGCTCCTCTTGAAACAAGAAAGTAAACGTATCAGCGTATATAGCTAAATACGTAAATAAAGATTCTACATATACGATATGTATATATTCACAGTTCTTGTCCAACATTGCGCATCTGTCTTACTCAGATGAAAAATTGGTCAGAATCTCATCCTCGTCATATACCGATTTTTGTTATGATCGAAGCCAAGGTTCAGCCTTTGAATTTAAAGCTTTCTGGTAATCCAGATAAAACCCCAAATTTTTCAAAAATACCGCCCTTCACCGATAAAACTTATAACGAAATCGATCAAACTATTGTGGATGTATTAGGTCGAAACAAAGTTATTACTCTCGACGAGGTGAGAGGCGGCTATCCTAATTTGGAAGAGGCGGTTCTTGCCGGAAATTGGCCAAGCATGTGGAAAATTTATCTTTTTTTTAACAACCGCGACAGGCCGTGACGGCGCCGCGGCATACCTGAATGGTCATCCGAGGCTGAAGGGGCGAATGGCATTTATGGATTCCGAACCCGGAAAACCTTATGCCGCTTTTGTTCTTAGAGATAACACCTTAACCCGAGGAGATATTATTCGGAATGATGTCAAAAAAGGATATATTGTCCGAACTAGAGCCGATATTGATACCTACGAAGCTAAAAAGAATGATCTGACAAGGGCGGGCTGCATTTGATAGTGGCGCTCAAATCGTTTCGACCGATTACGAAGCAGTCGGCAATGCCTATCATACGCTAAAGATTCCAGGTAAAAATAAAGACGC
>NC_015709.1:1782500-1989865 GCF_000218875.1 Zymomonas mobilis subsp. pomaceae ATCC 29192 | reverse complement strand
TTACACCCCTATAAACAACGGCTTCCAATATAAAAAAGAAAACCCACCCGAATGTATCGGGTGGGCATCTTTAGCCTAAAACTTATTTAAGTTTTAAATTTTAAAACTTAAAGTCTGGCAACAGGCTTACGGCTATTGGCAGCAGCAACGCGCTTACCCCATTTGACCAGCTCTTCGGTGCAATCTTCGCGACCGATGAAGCATTCAATCAAGGTTGGGCCACCCGTGTTTGCAAGAGCAACCTTAATAGCATCGGCTAATTCGCCACCGGTTTTAGCCTTCAGGCCTTTACCAGCGCCGCTGTCGAAACCACCATTGCCGTTGAACACTTCCATCAGACCGGCATAATCCCAGTTCTTGACGTTGTTGTACGGACCATCATGGATCATAACTTCAATGGTGTAACCATAGTTATTGATCAAGAAGATGATAACCGGCAATTTGCGGCGAACCATCTGAGCGACTTCCTGAGCCGTCAGCTGGAAGGAACCATCACCAACCATCAGGATGTTACGACGTTCCGGAGCACCAACAGCATAACCGAAGGCGGCAGGAACGGACCAACCGATGTGACCCCACTGCATTTCATATTCAACGCGAGCACCCTTCGGGAGCTTCATACGCTGAGCATTGAACCATGAATCACCCGTTTCAGCGATCAAGGTGGTTTCCGGGGTCAACAGAGCTTCGACCTGACGGGCGATTTCTGCGTTAACCAACGGAGCACTTGGATCAGCCGGAGCGGCTTTCTTCAGTTCACCAGCATTCAGGGACTTGAAGAAGTCTAAAGAAGCAGTCTTCTTGGAGACTTTCTGAGACAGACGCGTCAGATAATCTTTCAGATGAACGCTTGGGAAACGCGTGCCACCCACGGTGACGCAACGCGGTTCAGCAAGAACCAGCTTCTTAGGATCTGGAAGATCAGTCCAACCAGTGGTTGAATAGTCGTTGAAAATCGGCGCTAATGCGATCGTCGCATCGGCTTCTTTCATCGTCTTTTCAACACCCGGATAGCTGACTTCACCCCATGAGGTACCGATGTAGTTAGCGTTATCTTCTGGGAAGAAGCTCTTGGCGGCAGCCATCGTAGCAACAGCAGCACCTAAAGCATCCGTGAATTTGACGGTAGCTTCTTCAGCACCAGCAGCGCGAAGTTTGCTACCGACAAGAACGGTAACTTTTTCACGGCTGGAAAGGAATTTGATGGTTTCATCAACGGCAGCATTCAAGGATGCTTCGTCGCTGGCTTCATCATTGAACAAAGCACTTGCTGGGCCAGGAGCGGCACAAGGCATTGAAGCAATGTTACAAGCGATTTCAAGATAAACCGGCTTTTTCTCACGAAGAGCCGTCTTGATAACGTGATCGATTTTAGCCGGAGCTTCTTCTGGCGTATAGATCGCTTCAGCAGCAGCTGTAATGCTTTTGGCCATTTCCAGCTGATAGTGATAGTCGGTTTTGCCAAGAGCGTGATGCAAAACATGACCAGCAGCGTGATCGTTGTTGTTTGGCGCACCAGAGATCAAAACGACCGGAAGGTTTTCGGCATAAGCACCACCGATAGCATCAAATGCAGAAAGAGCACCAACGCTATAGGTAACAACAGCAGCAGCTGCACCTTTAGCACGGGCATAACCTTCAGCACTGAAACCGCAGTTCAGCTCATTACAGCAATAAACCTGCTCCATGTTTTTGTTCAAAAGCAGGTTATCAAGAAGGACGAGGTTGTAATCGCCCGCGACAGCGAAGTGGTGCTTCAGGCCCATCTGGACAAGCCGCTCCGCTAAATAGGTACCGACGGTATAACTCATTGCTTACTCCATATATTCAAAACACTATGTCTGAATCAGGATGACCCAGAAACCTCTAAGGTGTCGCTCCAGATTTAGCTATAGACATTTTTTGACAAATCAAAGTCTGAATGATGAACATCCCCGCAAAGGACTGAAAGTCTTCTGTTTTTTTTAAGAAAAAAATTATCAGGGCTCAATATGATCATCTTTACAGCCTGTTGTCATGACGGGAAAAGCTATAGACCCATTTTTGGATTAAGTGATTATATTGGATATAACCAACCATCAAAAATCGCTTAATAGAGCGTGCCACCTTTATCTTATCAAAGGTAAACTGGGAATCATAACCGGCCTTGGAAACGTAACTGAAATTTGAAGTTACCAAAGAAGACTTTTGAAAAGTACCTTTGGCAATCTTAACAAATTGCGCATTATATCCGAGATAAGGCAGGGCAGAACAAAACCAGAGCTGCCAAACCTGAGCGACCGGCTTTATCAATGAGCTGCTATTATTATATCGCAACACTGACAAAGCCTTTCCCTCCGTCTGATCCTTAAAACGGAAACCTTTCCGCACCGGTGTGCACTCTCGTGATATTTTATTTTCCGCAAGTCAACCCAAAGTTGTGTATTAACAAAATTTGTTCAGGATATAATTTGCGTAGTTGGATGATAAACCCACTGTAAGACAAGGCATAAGGCTATGAAAATTTAAAGTTTGAACAGATGAGAAAGGCAATATTTTCAGTATTTCAGCCTAATTTACAAAAATATTCAAATAAGCGTGCTTTATAAGGATAAAAGCAGACTATGCTTTATATAAAAATATAACTCAATTTTTTCGATTAGGAATGATATTTTTTTATTTCAAAAATAAGAAACACTACGCTGCTTGACAAACAAGGATAGTATTTCAGTTCATACTGTTTGAAAATAATGAGGAAACCGAGAAAACGCATGTCTACTTTATCAGCAGCGCCCTTGAGACAAAAATTTGTTATGCGTTATGCAGAGCGGAATGTTCCTCGTTATACCTCCTATCCAACCGCTGCTGATTTCCACAATAGAATCACGCCCGAAGATCATCAAAATCGACTCAGAAACATTGCCCCCAAAAGTCGGGTGTCAGTTTATCTTCATGTCCCCTTTTGTCGTCAGCTCTGTCATTATTGCGGCTGTCACACACGGGTTGTCCAGCGTCAGGACGTTATTGATGCCTATGGGGCAACTTTATTAAAAGAGATATATACAGTTGGACGATATATTCCGCATAATCTGACTATTGGTCATTTATCATGGGGGGGCGGAACCCCTTCTATACTCGGCCTAAACGGCATGGCGGAGATCGTCAAAGCCTTACAAAACCATTTTAATTTTGCAGATTATATTTCCCATGCGGTTGAGTTAGACCCTCGTTATCTTGATACAACCTTCTGTCAGGGGCTTTTTGATCTGGGCGTTAACCGCGCGAGTCTCGGTGTACAAGACTTTAATCTTCATATCCAAGAAGCTATCGGCCGGATACAACCTTTTCAACAAGTAGAACAAGCGACGAAAGATTTGCGTGTAGCCGGCATCCGTCAGGTTAATTTTGATTTGCTATATGGGCTTCCGGGTCAAAATCTTGAGGAAATCCGCTTCAACTGTGAAAAAATAGCCCAATTATCGCCAGACCGAATTGCCTGTTTTGGATACGCCCATCTTCCAGAACGAAAAGCCAACCAAAAATTAATTAACAGCGCGGCCCTACCTGATGCGCAGGCCCGTTTTGAACAGGCGCAACTTATTTCCACCCTCTTACAGGATCAAGGCTATTATCCGATCGGCATAGATCATTTTGCAAAAAAACAAGATTTGCTGAGGGTTGCAGCTGATAATCAAACCTTATCACGTAATTTTCAGGGCTATACTACGGATAACGAACCTGTCCTTATTGGTATTGGCGCCTCTGCTATTTCAACTTTTTCAGATGCTTATATTCAAAACATAGCTGATATTAGCACCTACAGCGAAGCCATTAAGGATAAAGGTTTAGCCTCTACCCGTGGCATCACTATATCTTTAGAAGATCAGTGCCGATCAAAAATAATCAGTGCTTTAATGTGTAACTTTTCAGTAGATTTATCAGAAATGGCCTCTGATCTTAATCTTGAATCAGAATGGCATGATCTTGTGCAGTTACAAGAAGAAGGATTGGTTAGCCTTGATGGACAAAAAATTGTCTTAACCCAAGAAGGACGTCCTTTTGTCCGTATTGTTGCAGCGGTCTTCGATACTTATCGCCGCAAAAAAAATACTGGCTTTAGTCGTGCTATTTAACAAAAGTTAAAAGTAATAAAAATTACAAAAAGCAATAAAATTTAAAAAATCTACAAATATAAAAAATAATTATTTTTTATAAAATTTCTTTTTCTTTTTAGGAAAAAAAATCATAATAAGTTAAATATACTACCTATCAAGGATCTATCTTTGCCATTGCTTTTAATATAGTGATTTTTTGTTATTAATAGTGAAAATATCTTTTTTTTAAGTACTCTTACTTTGAAATTTGTAAATATTACATGATACCAATTAGCATGAGAATATTGAGTAAATTAAAAATGCCGCATCTAAAAAACTTTTTAGTGTCGGTATTTTTAGCTTCGTTTATTTTTACCACGCCCCTTCATGCTGTCGCGAAAAATATTTACCAAACCACTTCAAAAACGGACATCCCCTCTTCTCGTGAATCAGTAATCAATAAAAAATGTCAGTCTGAAAAATCCTTTCATCTATCTGGAATCATTGATTCCATCCGCGATTGGCACAGTCTTCAGCCTGCCTTTTTTACAGATATGGGCATGATTCCTAATTTGCCACAAACAACGGTGAATGCCATCATGCAAGATTCTGATGGTATCATGTGGATCAATGTCGATAATGGTTTGTTTCGGTTTGATGGGCTGCATATTCAGTTATTTCGGGCCCAAGCCCATGTTCCGCACAGCTTACCTGATAGTGTTATTCATACGATGCGCCCCCATCCACAAGGAGGGTTCCTGTTAGGAACAGCAACAGCTGGTATTATTCGTTTTGATCCTCACACTAATTTTTTTGATCCCGTCCCGTCCGATGCGCCGGCCGGTCGAGGTCTGGCCGTTCAAGCTATTAATTCTGATAACCATTCTGGCTTTTGGATAATTTCAGATGCGGGAATTGGTCATTTAGGCCCGCATGATTCAACAATCCATTATGAAAAGCTTTGGCCGGTGGCGGCGGGAAAGAAAATCAATCGTATAACCGATATACTTAATGCAAAAGATGGAACACTTTGGCTAGCGAGCGGCGATGGCCTATTTTTTCGTCATACAAAAGAGACCGCTTTTACAAGACTACATACGGCTTCCCAAGATATAGAAAACCTTCTTACTAGTAGAATTACGACTCTTTATCAGGATAGAGATGATCGTCTTTGGGTAGGATCTGCATTTTATGGGGGTCTTTATATTACCCCGAGTGGCGAAATCTATCAGCCAGAATCTTTGAAAGCCTCTTCTTCCTATATAAATCACAGGGCTATTCACGGTTTTGCAGAATTACCGGATAACCATATTTGGATTGCCACTATGGGAGGCGGTATTGTTGACTATGCCTTTTGGACAGCGGGCACCAAAGGCCAGCTGTGTGCCCCCCAAGGTGAAGAATATACTGGATATGTTAAGACATGGACGCATAATCCGCTCAACACACATTCTATCAGCGGAAATAATATACTTTCCTTAATGACGGATAGAGACGGCGGCATTTGGGTTGCTACTGATCGGGGCGTCTCAAGATGGGACCCCCATCCTTCTATTGCATTTAATATCCCGGATGTTCTTGTCGATAAAAGCGGGATGATTAGCGATTCTGTTACGGGTCTTTTGTCAGATGAAAAAGGACGCATCTGGATTGGTCTACAAAATGGCATGATCAATATTATTGACCGCCACCGTACACAAATTCAAAAATTAAGTCTTACTGGTTTGCAGGTGTCTCAACCTGTTCGGGCTTTCTTACAAGCCAAAGATGGCGCTATTCTTGCTGGATCATTAGGTTTGGCGCGTATCGATCCGAAAAATCTTTCAGTCACTTCTCTTATGGATGACTTTTTAAGTAAGAAAACAATTACAGCTCTTGCCGAAACAAAGTATAATTTATTTATCGGAACCAATAGTGGTCTTTATATAAAAGATAGAGCAACTGAAAAAGTTTCTTATTTTACGCATAATGCTGATGATAGCAGGAGTTTAATCAGCGATCATATAAAAGATATTGCCATACGTTCGGATAATGAAGTCTGGATCGCCACTGCAAATGGTATCAGTATCCATAAGAACAATGTTAATGGTTTTGACAATATTCTAAGCCATTCTGAAAATCCGCGTATTTTCCCGCGCAGTTTCATTACATCACTTGCAGCAAAAGAATCGACTATGTTGGTCGGCAGCTTTAATGGAATTAGCCAATTTTCTCCTAATTCCAGAAGGGGATATGATTTTCAGAATTTTTATCACAAAGACCGGCCTTCTGCTGATGAAATCAACCGCCTTATTGTCAATAAATTCGGATATATCTGGGCCTCTAGTTCAGACGGTATTTCAGTTTTAGATCCTGCGCGCCGTCAAAGCTTTGTTTTGGGAGAGCGTGATCATGTTTCAAGCGGTCATTTTAGCCAACGGACTTCAGCTTTAGCCGATGATGGGTCTATTCTTTTTGGTGGAACCAATGGCTTGACGGTTATAGCCCCAGAACAAATTCTGTTTTCCTCCTCTTTACCGCAAAATAGCAAATCTGGCGATTTGCAGGTAACGATGGCAGAAATCAATGAAAAGCCGATAAATTTTGGTCAACTACCGACCCTCAATCAAACTTTTGAAGTACCGCCTACAGCGCGTTCCCTTCGAATCGGTTTTATTCTGTTGGATTATAGTGCGCCCCGAGATGTAACCTATAGTTATAAGCTGGAAGGCGTTGATTCTCAGTGGATCACCGTCCCTTTTAATACCCCACCCATCGCCATTTATACTAATCTGCGTAGTGGCCACTATGCTTTACATATACGCGCAGAAACGTCAGGTCTTCATGCCTATAGCAAGGAAGAAACCTTCTATTTTACGATTGCGCCTCACTGGTATGAACATTGGGAAATAAGCGTCGTCGTCGTCCTTATTGTTCTAGTAGGGCTCTATCTTATTATTATACTTCGGACTTTCTTATTAAAAAGGCAGACAAAACGTCTTCAAAATCTTGTTGACAATCGAACCTTTGAACTACAGCAAGCCAATCAGCAATTAAGTGCCTTGGCAAATACAGATGTCTTAACGGGACTTTTAAACCGGCGCGCTTTAATGATCGAGTTAGCCCGCATTCAACAAGAAGCGGCGGAACAAAATAGGACCATTTCCCTGGCTATGTTGGATGTCGATCACTTTAAAAATATTAACGATCGCTATGGTCATTTAGTCGGTGATACGGTTATGCGAAAAGCTGCTAATATCATTCGGAATAATATCCGACAGAATGATTTCGCCGGACGGTATGGCGGTGATGAATTTGTTATCGCTATCGCGGCTTCTCTTGAAATATCTCACAATATTGCTGAACGTATTCGCCATGAATTTACGACTTTGATTGTTAAGAATAATGATACCGAGCTAAAAATTACTGTCAGTATCGGCCTTTTTGAAATGAAGCCGGATGATAACATCTCTGTGGCTCTCGATAGAGCGGATAACATGCTTTATTGGGCAAAAAATAATGGCCGCAATCGTGTTGAATCCTAAATTTTAAGAGCCTGGATCTTGACGAATGTTTTTTCGATAGTCATAAGGCATCTCGCAATTGGCTCCGCACTCCGGTGAAGCGGTGGCCCTGCCCGCCAAAGTAACTTAAACTTATGGCAGCGCGGTTCCGGAATTCTCGTTCTTCGGTTTTACCGAAATCTCTATAACGCAATTGAAGGTTTTATCTATGTCTAAGCGTCATAGCGCTAAGTATAAAATTGACCGCCGTATGGGCGAAAATATTTGGGGTCGTCCTAAATCCCCAGTAAATCGTCGTGAATATGGCCCCGGTCAGCATGGACAGCGTCGTCGTTCCAAAATTTCTGACTATGGTCTTCAATTAAAAGCCAAGCAGAAGCTTAAAGGTTATTATGGTGATGTTACGGAAAAGCAGTTCCGTCGTTGCTATGACGATGCTTCCAGCCTTAAAGGCGATACGTCACAGAATCTGATCGGTATTCTGGAACGTCGTTTAGATATGGTTGTCTATCGTGCAAAATTTGCACCGACGATCTTTGCGGCCCGTCAGATGGTCAGTCATGGTCATATCCGCGTGAACGGTGTTAAGTGCAACATTGCATCCCGTCGCGTTAATACCGGTGATGAAATCACGTTGGGTGCCAAAGCACAGGAAATGGCTTTGGTTCTTGAAGCACAGAGCTTGGCAGAACGTGATATTCCTGATTATGTCGTGCCAGACGGTAACGCAAAGGTTACCTTTGCCCGCATCCCAACGCTCGATGAAGTACCTTATCCGGTTAAAATGGAACCGAATCTGGTCGTCGAATTTTATTCACGTTAATTTTTAATCCAGATAAAAATGCAGGTCGGCAGAGTTTCTTTGCCGGCCTCTTTTTTTGTCTGAAGACCGCCTTAAAAATAGATAGCGCTTATCTTGGATTAAATAAGCGGCTATCAGATTTCATTAAAACCCCTATCTTTCTATAAGAATAAGGCTTGGGCTTCACCCTTAAAACGCTTTAATAAAAAGCAAGACGACTATTTCTGAATAGGTAATGCCCTATTTTAAACGGCGTCCAAAAGCCCCCTTAATTATGTTTACAAGGAAAATGACTTCCATGTCTTATCGTCAGCCTGCTGAATGGATGCCCCATAGTGCTGTCTGGATCGGGTTTCCTAGCGATGAATCTTTATGGCTTGAAGATTTGGAACCGGCGCAGAGGGAAGTTATTGCGTTTGCCAAAGCGGTCTATGCAGAGGGTGCAGGCGAAAAAGTATTTTTGGTAGCTGCGCATGAGGAAGCAGCGCAAAAAGCCAGACAATTAATCGGAGAAGCTGCCGAGGTTATTTGTCATAATTTTGGCGATATTTGGTTAAGGGATAGTGGCCCTATTTTTATTGCAAATGAACAGGAAAAAGCGGTCGCCTTATTCCGGTTCAATGGTTGGGGTAACAAATATGACTTAGAGGGCGATCAAACCATCGGTAAGGCGCTGGCAGCTGATACAGGGCTTTCTATTTTAGAAAAAGATTGGGTATTAGAAGGCGGTTCCATTGATAATGATGGACATGGCCTTGTTGTTACAACGGAAGAATGCCTTCTTAACCCTAACCGTAATCCAGATTTGTCACGAGAAGATATTGCTTTACGCTTGAAAAACGATCTAGGGTTTGATCAGATCCTATGGCTAAAAAAAGGGTTACTTAATGACCATACGGACGGTCATGTTGATAATCTGGCGCGTTTTGTAGGTTTTAAACATTTGGTTATTCCGATCGCTGCGGATGAGAGCGATCCTAATCGGGATATTTATGAAGAAGCTACTCGCTCGGCTGTAGATTTAGGTATAAAAGTTACCCGTCTTCCGTCGCCAGGAAAAATTACCCTTGATGAAGAGATTGTGCCCGCCTCTTATATGAATTTTTATATAGGCAATGCGGTCGTTGTAGTCCCTTTGTATGATGCTAAAAATGATAAGGCAATTATTAAGGCTCTGGCCCCTTTATTTCCAGACCGTCAAATCATAGGTCTGCCTGCTCATCATATATTGACGGGTGGTGGTAGTTTTCATTGTATTTCGCAGCAATGGCCAGCCTAAGAATTCAGTTTTTCTGTTCGGTTTTTTGGGAAAGAAAGAGGCAGTATGACCTGTATCACGGTTGCAGCGTTGCAGTTGGCCCTTACGAGCGATATTCAACAGAATATCGAGCGGGTTTCACAATTAATAGAGGATGCGGCTAAAAAAGGCGCTCAGATCATTCTGCCTCCTGAACTATTCGAAGGCCCCTATTTCTGTGCTACCGAGGACGAAACTCTGTTTGCTTTGGCAAAACCTGTCGATGAACATCCCGCCGTCCGCGCCATGCAAAAATTAGCCAAAGCTTTAAAGGTTACCATTCCTACCAGCTTTTTTGAAAAAGACGGGCCCCATTATTATAACAGTCTGGCCTTCATTTCTTCCGAAGGAGAAATTAAAGGTGTTTACCGTAAAAGTCACATCCCTGATGGCCCCGGTTACGAAGAAAAGTTCTATTTTCGCCCCGGGAATACGGGTTTTAAAATATGGGATTGCTACGGAATTAAGATAGGCATCGGTATTTGCTGGGACCAGTGGTATCCAGAAACTGCCCGTGCGATGATGCTTATGGGGGCAGAATTACTATTTTTCCCAACGGCCATAGGAAGCGAGCCGCACGATCCCGATTTAGACACCAGTCGGTTATGGCGACGGGCTATGATTGGACATGCGGTTTCTAACGTTGTTCCTGTTATTGCATCAAATCGTATCGGCCAAGAAGGTCTCATAAATTTCTACGGGCATAGTTTCATCGCTGATCAGCGTGGTGATTTGGTAGCGCAATTTGGAAAAGAAGAAAGCGGCGTCCTTATTGCGACATTTGATATTGATCAGATCCGACAACATCGAGCTGCTTTTGGCTTTTTTCGTGATCGTCGCCCAGAATTCTATCATCGTTTAAGCGAAGATCGTTAATTTTTAAAATTTTTCTTGCACGAACCGCTATAGTCTGGCATCGGGGTCTGGCAAACGGTGGGGCGATTAGCTCAGTTGGTAGAGCGCCTCCTTTACACGGAGGATGTCGGCAGTTCGAGCCTGTCATCGCCCACCAGAACTTCCCAAAATGGTCTAAAATTTATCGTCCGGATGCTTCAGTCATTACTCTGAAGGAATCTTACAGGACGTGGGCAATCTTATCCTTAATAAAAAAAAAGACCCTGCCGAAGCAGGGTCGATTAAGAGAATTGAGAAAGCTACAAATATCTACTCACAAAAGGGGGATTAGTCTTTTGCAAATTCAGAAATTACAGGCATATAAATTTTTATAAAGCAGAAATAGCTCCATATAGCTTTTTATTCATGCTAAAGCGCAGAAATATTTTATCCATCCTATTGCCGGAAATTTAAGATGTGTAGCCCCTACTTTTCGGGCGCCCATCAGAAAAATGAGTCAAACTACTTTTATATAAACAAAAACGTTAAACTGAATAAGCTGGAATATAGTCTTCTATTATAATTTATCTGAATACGTTAAATCTACCAGACAATCTTTTTAAAGCTCTTACTTATCTAATGTGCGAAAATACTGGAGGATATCTGATAATGTCGTCGTCCAGGGGATAGTGGGTGCCCATCCAAGTGTCGAATGCGCTAGCCGAGCGGAGCCAGTAGCTACAGGAATATCAATAGGGCGCAATCGCTCTTTATCGACCTCAATACGGGCGGTGACACCACTTAATAGGATCAATTCATTAAGAATACTGGAAATGGAACGTGTTTGCCCAGAGCATAAAGGCACTATCGTACCTGGTTTAATAGTATCTCCGAGTAATGTGGCTTGAACATAGGCGCTCACCACATCTCTGACATCAAGGAAGTCACGTTCTGCAGATAGGTTTCCAACATATATGACGGGTGGTTGCAAACCACGCTCAATCTGAATTATTTGCGAAGCGAAGGCTGGAACAACAAATTTAATATCCTGACCGGGACCAGTATGATTAAAAGGCCTGAACCGAATTACTTGAAGCCCTTCTTCTGCCATAGCGCCTAATGCTAAATCAGCAGCCGCTTTACTGGCAGCATAAGTATTAGCCGGCGCAAGGGGAACATTTTCATCCACTGGAGTGCCTTGCCGAAAAGAAGTTCCCCATGCTTCTGCTGTGGATGCGTAGATTAATCTGCACGCAGGCGCCCACTGCAAAATAGCACGTCCTATATTAAGGGTGCCATGGAGATTTACATTCCACGCAAGATCAGGATTTTGTCGTGCCTCACCAATACTCGTGATGCCTGCTAGATGTATGCAGGCATCCGGTTGAAAATCTATTACAGCCTGTGACACAACAGCAGGATCAGTAATTTCAATTCGATTAGTGTATAAAATAGCATCCGGTGCACTGTGGCTTAGTGCCTCGATTAAATACCTGCCTACAAATCCATTACCTCCTGTAATCATTATACGGAGTGATCTGTCGTTTGGTACATGTATTACCATCAACCAAGCCTCTTCCGATGGCGAGTAAGATCAGCGTCTACCATTTCACCAATCATATCTTCAAGAGATGTTGTCGCTGTCCACCCAAGTTTTTCTTGAGCTTTTGAAGCATCACCTAGAAGAACTTCAACCTCCGCCGGACGAAAGAAGTTCTTAGAGGTCGTTATATATTCCTCATAATCCAAGCCGACATAAGAAAATGCAATACTACAAAGCTGTCGAATGCTCGTTGTCCGACCTGTTGCGATAACATAATCATCGGGTATTTCTTGCTGTAGCATAAGCCACATAGCTCGAACATAATCGCGAGCATGGCCCCAATCACGGGTAGCCTCTAAGTTACCCAGTGACAATGTTTTTGCTAAACCAAGTTTAATACGAGCTACTCCATCTGTAACTTTACGTGTTACAAACTCAATTCCTCGTAACGGACTTTCATGGTTAAACAAGATACCGGATGATGTATGTAGTCCGAAGCTCTCGCGATAATTTACCGTCATCCAGTGAGCATAGAGTTTTGCTACAGCATAGGGCGAACGAGGATAAAATGGTGTGCGTTCTGACTGTACGGGTTCTTGAATGAGCCCAAACATTTCAGATGAAGAGGCCTGATAATATCGAGCTGATGGCTGAGCGATGCGAACAGCCTCTAATAAATTGGCGGCTCCCATACCAGTGACCTGTCCCGTAAGCAGTGGCTGCTGCCACGATGCAGCGACGAAACTCTGAGCAGCAAGATTATAGACTTCATCTGGCGAGACTGAATCGATTATGCGAATCAAACTCGATAGATCCGTCATATTACCATCTACCATTTCGACGTCATCGATAATGCCGAGCCAACGCAGACGTTCACCGATTACATCAGCGGACGCAGACCGTCGGAGAAGTCCAACGACACGGTAGCCTTTACTCAGCAGCAGCTGGCTCAAATAGGCACCATCTTGCCCCGTGATCCCAGTAATTAGAGCTGTTGGCATCGTAATTTCAATCTCCGTCGTTTTGGTCAATGTTTATGGCATACAAGATTATCTTAAAAAATTGTGTCTACCACTGTGGCCTATATGCGGTATCCGGTTTCTTGTTGCAAGTTAGCGGTTAACTTATTTCAATAAAAAAATAAGTAATTCCTTATTATTAGGTGTTTTTGGTAATTGAAACTAAAAGCGATAGGCCACACATTGGATAAAATATAAACATGATAGCCTATGTAGACATTGACATTGAGCAATATTACTGAATTTTTAAGAAAAAATTTTAATTTAGAAGATTCCCATAAGGAGCTCTGACCCTTGAAAATCAATATTAAGCGTTTTTTCCACGCTATTCGAGAGAAAACTCCGCAAAGGTATCGCACCTCTGGGGACCAAGCCCGCAATAATAAAGATTGGGCGCAAGCAATAATTGAATATAAAAAACACTTGGAACTTTGCCCACAGGATCAGGCAATCTGGGTACAGATTGGGCATGCTCTAAAAGAGCAAGGAGATTACGACGCTGCAATCCAAGCTTATTATCAAGCGATTGAACTCCTTCCCAGCGACTATGATGTCCATCTTCACCTTGCTTATCTTTTAGAGCGTACGGGAAAACAAGATCAGGCCTTAAATATTATTACAACAGCGGTTAAGTTAACGCCTAGTAAGGATGCCTATGACTTGGCTCATAGGTTGGGTTATTCTCCCGAGATGTCTACTTTATCAAAAACAAGTAAAGTGGATAAAAATATAAAATATTTAATAGAGATTGATGATCTCTTTGATTATTTAAAAAGCTACAAAACACCATCGGGTATACAGCGGGTTCAAATCGGTATCATCCGATATATTATAGAATCTAATAAAAAGCATCACGGACAGTATGCCTGTATACGCACAGGAAAATTTAATACTGGATTCTGGCAAATTCCTTTTGATAAAATATTAAATGTACTTGACTATATTACCCTTCCAGATGTTTCGCAGCACAAACTTTTGTCTTTGATTGAAGAAGCTGAAAGGGATTCCAAGTGGTTTGAACCTAAAAAAGGGCAAATATATCTTATTCTTGGAGCCTTCTGGGGATTTGGTGCGAATGCCTCTCGATATATTCATCTTAAAAAATCTGGAGTAGCTGTTGGCGTCTATATTTACGATATAATACCTATTTCATACCCAGAATATTGTTCGTCAGGGTTAGTAAATGAATTTACGCTTGCTTTGGGAGACGGTCTTTATTCATTTGACTTTATTTTTACGATTTCTGAATTCGTTGCTAAGGATGTCAAGCGCCTTCAAGTAGAATATAATTTGAGAGAAGTGCCTGTTTCGCCAATATTGCTTGCACATCAACTACATGCCCATAAAGCCGAGATTACAAAATTTCCTGAATGGGGAGAAAAAATAGAGTTTCTAAAAAATCGTAATTTTGTCCTTATGGTTTCAACTATCGAAGCCCGAAAAAACCATATTTATTTGTATATGGCTTGGAAGGCATTAATAAATGAAGGTATTGATCCACCTGATCTCGTCTTTGTTGGCCGTTTTGGGTGGCGGATGGATGATTTTAAGTCAGTATTAGAAGATACAGATTTTCTAGGAAAGCGGATTCATATACTTCATGATTTATTAGATGTAGATCTGGAAGTTTTATATCAGGAATGTCAATTTACAATTTTCCCGAGTATAGTGGAGGGATGGGGTCTTCCTGTAGGTGAGAGCCTTGCCCATGGTCGACCTTGTATAGCGTCAGAGACATCCTCGATTCCAGAAGTTGGCGGTAAACTAGTTGATTATATCGATCCGCTTAACCTTCATACGGGCATAAAATGTCTTAAAAAGATGATTCTTAATAAGAGTTATAGAGACAAGCGCACAAACGAAATCCGTAAACAATTTGTACCACGAACATGGGATGATGTGGGCAAAGAGATTATGGAGCAGCTCGGTTCACTCTCAAATTTTGCGCCTGCTTCTTATGCGCCTCCTTTGCTAGAGGTAGGAGAGCTGTTCGAGCCTGCTAAATTTGCCGGCAGTGAAAAAATTTCAGCATCTTATATTGCTCGTCCACTGCGCCCACTACTTGCAGAGTGTTGGTATGCCAGTGAAAAAGATTTTGGCGTATGGATGCGAGGAAAGAGTGGTAATATCCATTTTTCCAGCCCTCTTCATCCTAATACAGATATTATAGTTTACTTGGAAATAGTTACACCACCATGGACAGATCACCGCTTATCCCTATCTGTTGGTCATAATTATCAAAAAGTTACACAAAAAGAAAACTTAGAAGTCATACACTTAATGGCCAATGAAAGGCATATTCTAAAAATTAAAGGTAAAGTGGAAGATGATGGCAGTATATTTGTTGGATTTCATATCGAAGGTGATACGATAAAGTTACATCCTAACAAAAACCCGAACGATCCGCGTGAATTTTATATTGGTCTTAAACGGCTTATTTATACAGCTGTAACCGATATAGAAGAACGAATAAAAATTTTAGAATCTTTTGCGACTAATGATTTCGATAAGGTAGAATTATAAGCTGAATGAACTGAAATGATTTTCATTCTAAAGATATATTTTCAGTAAGATAAGAATAAAATTCTAGCTTTTATAATAAAGGATCGTCCGGTAGGTCATAATCGGACGATCAATTAATTTTTTAATTCCTTCATATAATTTTGAGATTACCCATTTATATAGATTTTTATTCTTTTTTTGTAAAATTAGTAACTATAGATGGGTTATAATCGATTAGATAAATAATTATAAGCTATATATCTGAGAAGGGATTTCTACACCGGCAATGATAGAGAGTCCTTGGGAAGCAAGGCGTAGCGCTATTTCTTGTCCGAAACCCGTCCCTGCCCCTGTAATTAATATAGATGTCATGATGACCAACCTTTTCTCTCAAGAGAGAGAAATAATACCATAAATAGAATAATAGACCTTGAGAGGCACATCCATAAAGATAAGGGATATGTCCATTTTCAAGGATAAGTTTGTATTCTATTTTTTATTTCAAATTTTTGAAAAAAAACAATGTATATCTGGTGATAACGTAGATTTTTTATTATCATAAAATAATATTATTGATTATATATTAACATTATTATTATAAATTGTAATTCATCATATTAAAAAATCGATATTTAATCATAAAAAAACGATCTAAAATCGAAGTTAAGCGTTTACTTCATCAGTGGATAAAAATGATGAGGTCTTTTTTAAAAAGATAAAAAGAGACAACATAAATTTTATTTTCAATAAAAAATTTTAAAATAATAAAGATTAAAAAACTGTCTTCATCATTGTTCACCAATGAAAGGATTGAAATTATGGTTAATCAGACCTCTAATGCTTCCGCTTATTCTGCTAACTGTAAAGCAGTTGCCAAAGTTTTTGTAGAAACAAGTCGGAATGGTGCTGAATTTGACCAACCCATTTCTATGGATGAGCTGGTTAAACGCACGGGTCTTTCTAAGGAAGATGTTAAAAAAGGTATTGCCGATTTGGGTGATGACAAAATATTATACCAAGGTGATGACCAGCCTATCGCTCCTCATGCAGAACTTTTCGCTATTTTTGATAGTTTCTGGGAGGCATGGGACCCTGCTGATGATGCACTGACTTTGGCGAAGGCAATGATCAAGGATAGCGCCTTTCCGACAGATCCTGCACAGATAAGTGACAGGATGGCATGGGAAGCTAGACGCCTTAATCCCGCTATGACCTATCTTCTCGATCATCATTTCGCGAATGCCCATGACAGTGATAAAGGCGCGCCCTTGATCTATAATTTGCTCGTCAAAACAGCAGAAACGAAACAATTCGTCAGCAATATGGTCACGAATTAAAAATCTGCCCTTTCCTCTGAAAAGAGGCCGGCTTTTTTCTACGCCGAGCGATAAAATAGGCTGTCCTTTGTAAAAAGGCAGCCTGTTTTATCGTAAAGAAAGCTTGGCCTGCGATGCCCCCCTTTACGGGATTTTCTGAGTTTATCCTTATCAAGAAAAGCTTGTGTCAAAAAAGAGCTTTTTTAATTATTAGCTTGTCCGTATTTTTCTAAAATCAAGACTATTTTATTATACCGCTCGGTAAATCCATGGCCATAGGCTTGGAGAAAGCACGAAGCATAAGAATAAAGCGGTTTTGAAAAATAAAAACCGGATCGATTTTAGAAAATTACGATAATTCTGTTAAAAGTGCCTGAGCCGCAGCCGTTTGTGCTTCTTGCTTTGAAGATCCTTCTGCACTAGCTTGCCCCACGCCTGCAATAGAAACCAGAATAGTAAAGCAGGGATTATGCTGCGGACCTGTTCTACTTACTATCTCATAGACGGGCGGGCGGCGATTATGCGCGGCAGCCCATTCCTGTAATGCGGATTTTGGATGCTTCGGCGCAGATTCTTGTTCTGTTACAAGTGAAGCCCAGTATTTATGAATAACCTTTCCGGCGGCATCGACCCCAGATTCTAGAAAGATCGCGCCGATCAAGGCCTCCATTACGTCCCCTAAAACGTTATCCGAAGCCGCTGCCCCGTCATCGCGAGCCTGCTTGCCCAAGCGCAGCCATTGGGGCAAGCCGACCACTCTAGCGACACCTGCGCAGCTTGCGCCTGATACCAGACTGTTTAACCGCCTTGAAAGTTTCCCTTCAGGTTCATTAGGAAAAAGTTGATAAAGCCAATGGGCAATCACTAATCCTAAAACGCGATCACCTAGAAACTCTAATCTCTGATAATCGCTATTGCCATGACTAGGGTGAGTCATAGCCCGAAAAAATAAGGCTGGGTCTTTAGGTTTGTGACCTAAAGTTTGTTCGACCCAACGGATAAAGGCATCATTACTCATATCTTAGCTTTTAAAGCCTTTTATTATTTAAGAAACGCCTTTATGCTAAACAAAGCCGCCATTGGCATAAAAACATGCAGACTTCCTCCTTGATGGAGGTTTCTCGCTATCATAACAGCCGCAACCATCTGAAAAACAGAAAAAATTAAAAAAAAAGGATATTTTTCTCTGTAAGAGATTCCTTTTTTTTAAAAAATGCTTTACTGGAAGGTCGAATCACTGCCGGGTTGGCCGAATGGTTAGGCACCTACCTTGTAAGTAGCGACCATGGGGGTTCGAGTCCCTCACCCGGCACCATAAAACGACAAATTTTTATAGGCTTAGATGAACCTGTAAGATTATCATCATCAGCCTAATATAATTTTATTATAAAATAGATATTTCATGCCAAAAATGCTTATAAGTAGCGGCAAAACAGCCATTCACGCTATAATATCGTCAAGGCAGGATTTTATCCAAGAGAATTGATCTTCAAAAATCTATTTTTCTATTATCTATCCGGTAGATTATTTTTAGTTGTCTAGACTATCGAAGCTACACATAGGGGTTACAATCTTTCCTCCTTCCTTAATCTCTATTGATGGCGGTCAAATCTATAAGGATTTGCTTCTGACCTTCCATAATTTGCGTTTTGGTACGCAGTGCAGATAGTCGGCGTTATATACTTATACTGTATATACTTATACTGTTTGGGCTATTGGGGGTTAATCTTGCGCTCTTTATGACTATCAGGCAGGAAAATCTCGTATTTTTGTGTATGTCTTGATTGGTCAGAACGTTTAATAGCCGAGAACGATAAAAAATCAGCTTAATATGGCAGAAAACTCCTTCATTGATACGCATAATTGCAACAGCTATTCAATCGCAAATGAGATAAAAGGATCTGAGTATTTAGCGGTATCTATCTTACCAAGAAAAATTCGTTATGATTTCCAAACATTTATCACGAAACGACCTTTATCAAAGCCAATAGACCTTAATCCTCAGATTTTAGACATATCCTGACAGAAAAAAGAGAGAAAATCCTAGGTAAATCATCCCATCATAGGAATATCCGTCTTTCTAATCCTGTGATGATTCAAAAAATGTCGTTGACACCTATCTTTTTCACTTTTGCTGTTTTTAGGTATGCGCGTTACCCCCTTAATCATAATCTTGTGGATAGCGCACTTCTGAAAAAAACTGATGATCAGAGGCTATTATAATGTTTTTTAAATAGCCTGAAGGCTCAATAGGGTGAAGACATTTAAGGCTAAAATGAAGATTTGCTTTTATAGCTTCATAATCAGATTAGCCTTATTTAGCCTACAGGGTATTTTTGGGCAGGTCTTGTCTTTCTAAGAAAAGATCAAAAACTCAAAACAGCGTCACAACCGAACCAAAACATATTATTGGTCCCGTTTGTAACAACAGGATTAAGCACAGTGGCGCTCTGGTTAAAGGGTCGTGTGCCATTAAGGGATTTATCCAGACGTATTTCAGGCCTGAGGGTGAATTTCCCTGATCCTAGATGATCGTTAATTAACGGCGGACGCCAAGAAACACCTACTGTCAGTTCCCCATAGGTAGTTGGGGGCGCGCTATAATACACATAAGGACGATTTCGTAGATAGCGTCTATAAGAAGTATTGCCGATAAACTGCGTAATAACACCGCCTGTATTATCCCGAAAAACTTCGCCACGAAAATTTAAAGTCAGGTTTTTAAGCATGTCCCATGCCACATAAGAGGTAAAGCCATAAGCCGTATCCTTGATTGATTCATCACGATCAAACAAAGCCTCTCCTGTAACAGAAAGTTTTTCCGTGAAACGGTAAGTCAGACTGATGTCGGCATTATATTGCATAAGCTTATTGGCATCGGGCCCGATACCGGCGCTTGTCCAACCATTGGCATCGGTATAAGGATTTCCTGAATTACCCGCAGGGCCAAGATGAGCAATAGCTCGGATATTCATTTTCTTGTCCATAAGGTTATTGAAGGCGACACCTATATAACCTTTGGGCTGCTTGTTGAGGGTAGCATTACCAAATGTCGAGGCATTACCGCTATCAATTCCAAGAATAAAGTCTGTATTGCGGCTTACATGCATAGTAGCCACTATGCCAACAGTTTCAAATGGGACGATATAGTCCGAGCCATAGTTATAGCTATAAAAAGGACGGGCAAGCGCGGGAATACCTTCAACACCCATCAGCCCGTATATTTGCCCAACCTGTATATCAATGCCATGCCGGAAAGCCCAAGGCACATGAAAGTCAACATGCGCTTGGGTTGGGACCCATTGATAACGCCCTTTCAGGACGCCATCCCCCATCCCAAGCGTTGGATCAACGCGCGCATCTGACCCATACAGCATTTCCATGACAAAGCCGATCCCATAACCCTTTCCGATAGGGGTGACAGGATGAGAAAGTGATACCAAAATTTGATTAAGGGTGCCTGTGTTGGCCTGATCGGCAAAATATTGACCAAAGTTACGGCCTGAACGTGTCCACGGATTGCCGGTAGCCCCCGCCTCAATACTGGCATGGCCTACCAAGCCATCCCAGTAGGAAAGGGATTTTCCTTTGCCGGGTGGAAAAAGATTTCCAGCTTCAAGGGCGGGTAAATCTGGCTCTTGTGCCTGTTCATAGGCTTCTTTTTCTGGTGCTGCTTCTTGAAGCAGAGAGGCTGGAGAGGACGAAGCTGTTGTTTGCGCGCCCGCCAAGACTGGCCATTCTAAACTGACAAAACTGAATAAACAGAAGGATAATTTACGATAGGTCATGTCGGCTGTCCCTCGTTCACTGAAAATGATTAGGAAATTTTAGTAACAGAGGCTTTTTCCATGCCTTCGGCTTCAAAGGCGGAGGATACAGGCGTTTTTATCTTTTCTGATTTTCCATTCTGTTTGTAGATATAGAGACAAATCGGGCACACAAAGAGCATCAAGAGCATGTAAATCAAAGAAATACCGAGGTTATAATAAATAACGGCGGCAAGAAGGAATAGAGCGCCTACCAACGCAAATGCAGGTAAAAAAGGATAAAAGGGGGCTTTATACGGGCGAGGTAGATCAGGCATTGTACGGCGAAGTCGGAATAAACTAATCATACTCAGCACATACATAGTTAGTGAGCCAAGAACAGACATAGTCACTAGAATAGCTGTGAGTGAGTGGCCACCGAAAGAAGCAAAATCATCGGCAAAAATGGCCGCAATCCCGACTAATCCGCCTGCAATAGTCGCAACATAAGGGGTTTGGAGTTGAAGATGCAATTTCCCCAAAAAGGCCGGTAGAAAGCCTGCTCTGGATAAAGCAAAAATCTGACGGCCATATCCCATTATGATCCCGTGCAAGGAAGAAACCAGTCCAAAAAGACCAAGGAAAACCAGCATATGAAGCCAACCGCTATGTGCACCGACGACATGCTTCATCGCTTGTGGCAGAGGGTCATTCAGATTGGCTAATTGATGCCAATCCATAGAACCGCCCGCAAAGATCATCACACCGAAGGCCAAAGACACAAGGGTCAGGATGCCCGCCGTATAAGCGACAGGAATAGACTTACGGGGATTACGGGCCTCTTCAGCCGCCATAGCGACCCCTTCAATCGCCAGAAAAAACCAGATAGCAAAAGGTACGGCAGCGAATATTCCTTCAATCGCCTGAAAATTGAAATGGCTTGTGGATCCCCATCCATCATGAAGAAACTGACTCCATGAAAAAGCAGGCGCGACGACGCCCATAAAGACAAAAAGTTCGAAAATAGCCGCTAATGTGATAAAAAGTTCGAATGTTGCGGCGACTTTTACCCCGATGATATTCAAACTCATAAAGACGACATAGGCGCAGACGGCAGCCATTTTCGGAGAGAGATAGGGAAACTGGACATTGAGATAAGAGCCGATCGCCAAAGCAATGGCAGGGGGCGCAAACAGAAATTCTACGAGTGTTGCCATTCCGGCTATGACACCACCCCATTTCCCTAGAGCACGAAAACTATAGGCAAACGGTCCGCCTGCTTGGGGAATAGAACAGGTCAATTCTGTAAAGCTAAAAATAAAGCTGGTATAAATCATGGAGACAATGACTGTTGCAATCAGGAATCCCAATGTGCCCGCGGTTGCCCAGCCATAACTCCAGCCAAAATATTCCCCTGAAATGACAAGGCCAACAGCGATACCCCATAAATGAAAAGAACCTAGTGTTTTTGAAAGGTTCAGAGATTTTTCTGACATTTCTGATAACTCGCCTTTTGCCGGATTTTCCGATAATCACGAAAACCATATCAGCAATGAAAGCATATAAACTTTACCCATCATGACAATTTGTTGTTTTTTTAAAAATGTATTTAATCTTTCATGACAATTTGTTGTTTTTTTATAAAAAAACTGATTATTTTGAGAAATTTATAATATTTCTATGAAAAACTTGGACATAAGGGAAATTTTTTATAAAATTAAAATATTTTATATATAAAAATATTAAATTATATGTATTTTTTAATATATTTAATTAATATAAATTATACTACATTATGAAATTTTATTCTTTTTAAGATAAATTGTTAATATAATAATATTCTTATATAAAAGAATATCATTAATATTTATAAAAATACCAAAAATACTAAAAATTATTCAACTATTGAGAATGGATTACGTGTATATCTAAAGCTTGAAAGAAACTGCTTTTAATACTCTTTATAACGTAAACCGAGTGAACGGCCTCTTTAGAAGAGAGATTTCTTCAGCTTACCAATGCATATACTGACTTAATGAAACTCCTACCCCCACCAAAAGACTATTTAAGAATTAACCTTAAAGACAGGGGTGTTATTCAGATGTCCAATTTTACTGGGCCAGGCTGATTTTTATTTATAAAGGGACTATATTGATTGAAGGCCGCTCGATTAAGGGCACTCGCTATATGATTGAGTTTTTTTACCCGCATCTATTAAAAATTAAGAATGTATATTGGCGGCATAGTTTTTACGCCATGCGCGAGGACTCATCCCAAACCACCGTCGGAAAGCGCGGGAAAGCGCGCAAACCTCTGAATATCCCAGCATGAAGGTAATATCAGAAATCGTCAGATGGGTCTGTTTCATATAGTCAACAGCCATTTCTTGACGGACTAAATCAACGAGAGAAAGAAATGTAACCCCTTCTTCTTTCAACCGACGTTGAAGCGTCCAAGGAGTTATCGCCATTTTTTCCGAAATTTTTTCAAGAGAAAAACTATCATGGGGAAGCATGATTCGAATAATGGCGCGAACCTGTTCTGGAAAAGACTGTGGCACATTATGGCGATTAAGCCGCCGAATGGTTTCACGCATAACAGTCAACAAAACGGGTTCATATCCCGGCATAGGATGCATAAGGTCTTTGGTTGATAAAACAATCGAATTATAGGGCTGTTCAAACCAGACCGGCGCATTAAATATCTGCTCATGTTCATGCGCCTGTTCCGGTCGATAATGTTCAAAATTAATTTCTTGTGGTGCCCATTTTGAACCAAGAGCGCTGCGAACGATATTAAGAATCATACCCATAGAAAGTTCAGCATCTTGGCGTTTTTTTGTAATCGCCCCATGTCGGACTTGATATTCAAAATGCCATAGATTTTCCCGTTTGACAAAACGCGTTAATGTATCATGCTGATGCCATTGGAAATCGCTTGCTACGTTTAAAAGGGCATCGCCCAAGGTGGGAGAAGCCAGACCGATATAACCAATCAATCCAAGATTCTGAGGTAGAAACTGTTTTCCGTAGTGAAGACCAAAATTGCCATTGCCTGAATTCGTCGCGGCTTCTTCCATAAGATGGCAATAATTGGTCAGACTAAGGCTTTGGGTCGGGCGACCCATAAGAGCCGGATCAACACCACATGTTTCGAATACGCGATCGGCATCCCCCCCTTTTTTACGGATGAAATCTCCAAGCCCATTTCCGGCAGCAGCCAAAACACCATGATGCACTTCATCGAAAGAAGAAACTGTTTGAGAGAAAGCTGTATTTAGAAAAGATGTCATGTTCTCAGACTTTCATTGCATTCAGTTTCATCAGGTTAATCAAGTCCATGTCCATGACTAAATTATTACCCAACATTAATATGATCATATTATGTCATATTAATGCAATAATAAATTTTAAAAATTCTTCGCTTTTAAATATAGAGTAATTTTATAAATAAAGAGAATGAAAGCTGAAAAACAGAATCTGTTCAGAAAAGAATTATGAAGCGTATCAAGCGCCTATAGGCATTTTATCCCCTTCCAAATAGCGGCGGCACAGACGAACGGTATGTGCCAGCCAGTCTTTTCCCAAACTACGCGCCATATCAGTATCGGCATGGGATCCCACCCAAGCTGTCATCTGTATCCGTCTTTGGATGAAGAGAGCGGGAAGAATATTAATCTCTTCTTTGGAAAGGGGCTGAACCCGTTCATAACCTTTGAGCCAGTTTTCTACCCATAGAGGGGCGCTAGGATGATGCTCTTCAAAACTGATGGCCGCCGCCAGATCATGCAAAAACCATCCTGTTCCACAATCGTCAAAATCAATGACTCTTGTGGTGCCTTCGTGAAGAAGTATATTCGTCAATCTTAAATCGGCATGGATAAGTCCGTAGCGAGAAGCGGATTTACCAAAGACTTTTAAGGATTGGCCAATATTCTCTATAGCTTTATCCATGATGGCTATGTCTTCTTTATCAAGGCCGGGGGTTATATGCCAATCGCCCCAATGGGCATCAGGCCCCACCATGCTTTCATGATCCCAAACCAGACGACTGAAATCCTTGGATTTTTCCCATTGTCGGCTATGACGATGAAGATGGGCCGTGATTTCTCCAAGCTGTTGAAATAAAGTAGGATCAAGATTGGCGGTTGGCATTTCGCCGTCCACCCAGTTGAAAAGGACAGCATAGCGGCTAGTGCCATCCGGTGCCTGAAGCGTTTGAATTTTTTCTCCGTTATTATCTGCAATCGGCTGTGGAACGGTCAATCCCATGTCCTGTTGTAACGCGCTTAACCAGGCTAATTCTCCGGCGATATTTTGTTTGTCATGATAATGCGGGCGATGAAGACGGAGTGCATAAGAAGTGCCTGAGGGCGTAGCGATATGAAAAGTAGCATTTTCCGAACGGGTTAAGAGACGGATTTTTCCTTGATAGGCACTAGAATAAGCATTCATAGCCTGTGACGCGAGTTGAGAAAGAACCAGCGTACTAAGATGATCGGCATGTCTGGAATTCATGTAACAGACTCCTAAATGTCATTTTGTCTGTCACCATGATAAGGAGATGAAGAGAGAGGACTTGTCTGGAGGGAACCCTTTTTTGACCGCAAAAAAGGAAAAGCACGAATTATTGACATAAAAAAATTAATAATGTCCCCTATAGTCAAGTTTATTTCATACCACAGCGCCATAATTGGAATATTAGTTTTTATTCTAATCCTGAAGAGGAAGAGCCTGTGACAAGTCGTTCGACCATTATGGATACGAACAGTTTTCGGGAAGAGCATGCTGCCGGTCTGGATGAAGCAACGCGTTCCTTAACAAAACGCCGTCAAAATCTGTTGGGAGCCTCTTACCGTCTCTTTTATCGTCGCCCTGTCCATTTGGTCCGCGGAAAAGGGGCCTATCTTTGGGATAGAGAGGGAGAAAAATATCTGGATGTTTATAATAATGTTGCCAGTATTGGACATTGTCATCCAGCCGTCATTGAAGCTGTCCAGCAACAAATGGGCAAACTGAATACCCATACCCGTTATTTGCACGAGACAATTCTTGATTATTCAGAATCCATCTTGGCAACGATGCCAGATGAGATCAATCGTGCCATGTACATGTGTACGGGTTCAGAAGCTAACGATCTGGCGATGCGTATTGCCCATGCTTGGTCAGGTGGAACCGGTATCATTGTGACACAAGAAGCGTATCATGGCACGAGCGCTTTGACATCTGGGGCCTCCCCAGCGCTAGGCAGTGGGCAGGCCCTTGCCGCTACTACTCGTCTTGTATCAGCGCCAGACCATTACCGCTTACAAGGGCAAGATGCGGGTGCATGGTTTGCGGCCGAAATGCAAAAACAAATTGATGATATGAAGGCCCATGGCATCAAATTTGCTGGATTTATGGCGGATTCTATTTTTTCATCCGATGGCGTTTTTCCCGGTGAAGCAGGATTTTTAAAACCCTCTATTGATGTTGTACATCGTAATGGCGGAATTTTCATTGCCGATGAAGTTCAGCCCGGTTTCGCGCGAACGGGTGAATCTTTTTGGGGATTCGGGCGCCATGGTTTGGTTCCTGACGTAATAACAACGGGAAAACCCATGGGCAATGGTATTCCTGTATCGGGCCTTTTTGCTCGTCAGGAGGTGATGGAAGCTTTCAGTAACCATGTCCCCTATTTCAATACATTTGGCGGAAATCCGGTTTCAATGGCGGCGGCCAGTGCCGTTCTTGATGTTATTAAAACAGAAAAACTTCAAGAGCATACGCAAAAGGTAGGAAGTCAATTGCTTGCCGAACTACGTACCTTGCAAGACAAGCATGACGCTGTTGGGGATGTTCGCGGTGCCGGTCTTTTTATCGGATTTGAATTAGTCAAAGATCGGACGACGAGAGAACCGGATAAGGCGCTAGCTTTAGATCTTATTGAGGCGCTGCGTGATGAGCATATTTTGACATCGGTTGCGGGTCCTTATGGCAATGTTTTGAAACTGCGCCCGCCTCTCGCCTTTCAATCGGGAGATATTGACTGGCTGACGGGGGCTCTTGATCGGAGTCTAACGCGTTTAGGCCATTAGTTGATCAGTTACAAATAGGAGAAAAAGGCGGTTTACTTCTGTTCAAATTTATATCGGAAGTAAGCTGCCTTTTTTCTATGATTACAAACCGATAACAGCCGGTTAGGACGTTTTGACTTCACAAAAAATATACCGAATTCAGACTATCTTTCAATCAACAAGGGGCAAAATAGTAATGCCGGTATTCAGGTCTTTTTAAGGACGGGTTCCGTTAAGTGGGTACGCTTGCTTGGGAATACGTTCTGCTGTTCACAAATTTTTGTTATCGAAACATGTTTGACCCTTGTTTTTTATGACCTTTGCAAACCCAATATCAGCACTCAAAATCCAAAAAACGATAACGAAAAATACCCAGATTAAAGGAGAAGCAGTTCTTTATTCCTTTCAGCCTTTATTCTCTCTATGAAGAAGTCATGAAAGATATGCATACCTCCTCCTCCGAGACTGAACAACATTGCGGCTTGGTAGCCATTGTCGGGGCACCAAATGCGGGTAAATCGACCTTGGTCAATGCCTTGGTCGGTCAAAAAATTGCCATTATAAGTCCAAAAGCCCAAACAACCCGTACGCGTTTAATGGGCATTGCGCTGGCAGGACAAACCCAGATTCTGTTGATTGATACACCGGGAATATTTACGCCACGCAAGCGGTTTGATCGTGCGATGGTGGCTGCTGCATGGGGCGGCGCGGAAGGTGCCGATCTTGTAGCGCTCGTTATTGACGCAACATCCGGAATAACGCGGCGCACCGAACCGCTTATAGAAGCGCTGAAAGCGCGAAGTGAACCTAAAATCGTTATCCTTAATAAAGTAGATATTACCCCCAAAGCAGAATTATTGGCCTTAGCGCAAAAGCTTTATACCGAATTAGAACCTAAAGAATTGTTCATGGTTTCGGCGACCACCGGTGACGGCATTGACGATTTACGGCAGGCTTTAGCCAATATGATGCCGGTTGGCCCATGGCATTTCCCTGAAGATCAAGTTTCAGATGTTACTGATCGCATGATGGCTGCTGAAATTACGCGTGAACAAATCTTTTTGCAGCTTCATGATGAATTACCTTATGCCGCCGCAGTCGAGACCGAAAAATATGAAGAACGGGCGGATGGCTCGGTGGCGATCTATCAACAGATTCTGATTGCCAGAGAATCCCAAAAAGCCATCGTTGTTGGCCATCACGGGGCAAGATTAAAAGAAATCGGCAGTGTAGCCCGCACAGAATTGTCAAAGCTCCTTGGTTGTAAAGTGCATCTTTTTCTTCATGTGAAGGTTAGCCCGAAATGGGATGAAGACCGTGGCCTTTACAGTGAAATCGGATTGGATTGGGTTAAATAATTTAACCTTCTTCCTTGACTATTGAAGAACAAAAATAAAAGGCCACCTTCTTTTCTAGGAACCCTATCAGGAGAATAAGCGTATGACCGCAGAAAACGGCGCAACAACGAATGGACAAGAGGGCGATCTAAAATTAACGCCTCCCACCCCCGTGCCGAATGTTGCCCCGGAAAAAGCGGATGGCCTTGTCCCTCTGAAAGATGAACAGAAAAGTCAATTAGAAGCAAAGGTTAGCGGCTTTATTGAAGATTTAGTTGCACAAAATCCTAATAGTCCTGAATTTGGGAAAAGGGTTGATTCTATTATCAATCTGGGACGCAACGAAATCAGAGTAGCCGCTACTCAATCCAACCGTTTTTTGGATCGTCCTGTTAAGGCGATGGATGGTGACGGCCATGTGGGCACCGATCTCGCGCAATTACGGCGGGTGATAGAAGACCTTGATCCCGCGCGTCAGGGTAATTTAACTGCCCCCAAAAAGCTTTTTGGTATTTTGCCTTTTGGCAACAAACTGCGTGATTATTTTGATAGCTATAAATCAGCACAATCGCATATCAGCACAATCCTTGCCCGTCTTGAAAGTGGTAAGGATGAATTACTGAAAGATAATGCGGCTATCGATGTAGAAAGGCAAACGCTCTGGGCCAGTCTGGAACGATTGGAACAAATGATTTATATGGCTAAAACGCTGGATACCCAGCTGGAAGCGAAAGCGCATGACCTTGATATTAGCGATCCGGCCAAAGCCAAAACAATCCGCGAAAGTGCCCTTTTCTATGTCCGCCAGCGGGTCACAGACCTTTTAACCCAGTTAGCGGTCAGTGTTCAGGGGTATCTGGCGCTTGATTTAGTGCGTAAAAACAATATCGAGTTGATTAAAGGCGTTGATCGGGCATCGACCACCACCGTTGCCGCGCTTAGAACCGCGGTTACTGTTGCCCAAGCGCTTACTAATCAAAAATTGGTATTGGAACAGATTAACGCTCTCAATACGACAACCGCCAATATCATTGATGCCACAGGTGAAATGCTGAAAAACCAGACGGGTGAAATCCAAAAACAGGCTGCGTCAGCGACTATTCCTTTGGATACCTTAAAACGGGCATTCAGTAATATTTATGCAACGATGGATTCTATCGATCAATATAAGGTGCAAGCACTTTCTTCGATGAAGCAGACCGTAGATGCCTTGACCGATGAGGTCGAAAAATCACGGGGCTATATTGCCCGCGCCCAAGGGGCCAGCAATGCTCAAAGCCAGACTAATGCCCAGTTAACGGATAGGATTAAACCGATAGATAGCGGCGTGCCAGCATCGACATCTAATCCCGTTTCTTCTGATCCTTTCAAACCCGTCTAAGGAGGCTTCATGGCCAGTAATCAACAGGTATTGCAAGAAGCACAGGCTGTTTTACAACGCTATCGGGCTGAAAAACTTCCTCAACAAGCCCGATTGATGGGAAGACGGCTTAAGCGTTTAGTGGCAACCGATGCGGCTATTGTCATGATAGCGTTGATTATTGGCATGGTGCATCCCTTAGGTACCTCAGGCATTATCTTAACGCTATTCGCGCTTCTTTTGGGAAGTCTCTTGGCCGTGCTTACGATTAGACCCGTGCAACCGCCCAAGGTCGAAGAATTGCAAAAACAACCGCTAAAACTTTTGCCTGATCGTACGGCAACTTGGCTATCGGCTCAAAAACCGGCGTTGCCAGCACCCGCAAGGCGTTTTGCCGATGCCATTGGGCAAAAGCTTTCTCGCTTGACGCCCGCTGTTGACAATTTACCTGAACAAAATCCTGCTGCTCTTCAAATTCGTAAGCTCGTCAGTGAAGAATTGCCGGAATTAGTACAAGGGTATGTTGACTTGCCTGAAAGCCTCAGAAAAGAGGCAAGAGAAGGTATGAAAAGTCCAGATTCCCAATTAACTGCCGGATTGGATGTTATTAATCAGGCATTAGAGAGAATTGAGCAGGATTTGGCCAGCCATGATCTTGATAAATTAGCAACACAACAACGCTTTTTAGAATTAAAATATAAAACAGATCCTCAATTATAGTTAAATATTAGATCAATTTCATTGTTACAGAGAATGAGAATAAATAATTATAAAATAGCGACTATTATTTCTCTTTTCCTTTATATTGGCTGTGATATTCTTGAAAAAAATGGCTTGTACACCTTGGGAAGGCGTATTCCGGCCTGTCCGTGACAATAATAATATCGCAGATTAACAGGGATGAAGTAATAATGCGTGTCTTATTGATAGAAGATGAGCCTACAACTGCCAAATCTATCGAACTTATTTTAAAAAAAGAAGGATTCAATGTCTATATAACGGATCTTGGAGAAGAAGGCATAGACCTTGGTAAACTCTATGATTACGATATTATTTGTCTTGATCTGAATTTACCTGACATGCATGGCTATGAAGTCTTAAAAAATCTACGCACAGCACAAGTTAAAACGCCGGTTATCATTTTATCCGGTATTGCCGAAATGGATTCCAAGGTGCGGGCGTTGGGTTTCGGAGCAGATGATTATCTGACGAAACCTTTCCATCGGGAAGAATTGGTAGCACGCATTCAAGCTGTGGTACGACGTTCTCAAGGGCATTCTCAATCTATTATCAAAACCGGTCGATTAACCGTCAATCTTGATAGCAAAACTGTCGAAGTGAATAACAAGCCCGTTCATCTTACGGGCAAAGAATATGCCATGCTGGAACTGCTTTCCTTACGGAAAGGCACAACTATCACCAAAGAAATGTTTCTTAATCATCTTTATGGCGGGATGGATGAGCCAGAACTCAAAATTATTGATGTTTTTATCTGTAAGCTTAGAAAAAAATTATTAAAAGTTTGTCCCAATGAAAACCATATCGAAACGGTATGGGGACGCGGTTATATCCTACGTGATCCTGAAGGATCAGAAGACAAAACCGCCTAGCCCCTATTTTTATTTTTCTTTTCTATCAGAAGCCTATGGCCGTGCCTTCCCGTCTGACATCTGCCCCGCCTTCATATTGATTACCGCGTTTGATAATCGCCTGAAGACCTGATTGTTCATGTTCCGTTGGCTCAAGCTTTACCCCCAAGCCCGCTAGACCTTGTGAAATTTTAGCAGGAAATGGATCAGAGAAAAAATGATCGCCATGAGCAATGAGGTTAGGTAGGGCAAGCGCTTTATCTGCTGCCATATTCCAGTCGAGTAAAGCAACGACTCCCTTTAGATTATAAGCTTGAATGGCACGGCCCCCCGGAGAGCCCAAAGCGGCAACAAATTTTCCATTTTTATCGAGAACAATAACGGGGGCCATTGTTGAACGGGGTCTTTTCCCTCCCGCTACAGCATTAGCGGCAGGTGTTTGATCAGATGACAAGGGCGAAAAAGAAAAATCAGTCAACTGATTATTCAGAAAAAAGCCTCTTACCATTCTTCCAGAACCAAAGATATTTTCTACGGTCGTTGTCATGGACAAGGCGTTGCCTTCCCTATCGACGATAACAATATGCGTTGTGCCCCCGGGCTCAACAGTTGTATCGGTTTTATAAAAAGGGGCACCCTGTGGTTCGCCATGCAAGGGCGCTTCTGGCATTGCTTTGTCGCCTATCAATTGAGCCCGCTCGCTCAAATATTGAGGATCTAGCAAACCTGCAACGGGTACTTTTACAAAATCGGGATCGCCGACATAATAATCCCGATCTGCATAAGCAAGCCGGCTAGCCTCGGCAAATTCCAACCATGCGCGAGGGTCATTGGGGCCACGATCAGCAATATCCGTATGGGCTAATAACCCCAACGCTTCCTGTAAACCGACGCCACCAGAGGGCGCATTAGGCGTGCACACGACATAGACACGATAAGGACGACATAATGCAGGGCCGGATTGGGGGCGATAATTCGCCATGTCGGCCAACGTCATGCTGCTGCCCAAGGGATTTTGATGCAGTTTATAGACTATGGCCTGAGCGATAGATCCCGTCAAAAGCGCAGAAACGCCCTCTTCCGCAATAGCCGTCAAAGTATCGGCATATTCTGGATTTTTTAAGATGTCACCCGCTTGATAACGTGTTCCATCTTTTTTGGTAAAATAGCGGGTTGCATCTTCGGTTGCGGCCTGCGGCGTAGAACCATTAATCATGCCTGCCAAACGAGGAGAAACAACAAAGCCTTGGCTTGCGAGCTGAATCGCGGGCTTAAATAAGCGCGACCATGTCAGCCGCCCATGCTCTTTTTGCGCCATAGCTAACATCGCCATCGCACCGGGAACACCCGTTGAACGGCCAGACAGTACAGCGGTTTCAAAGGGTATCGGCTTTTTATCTTCTCCTAAAAACATATCAGGCGTCGCACCCATGGGGGCCGTTTCACGACCATTATAAGCCGTTACCTTGTGGGTTTTGGCATCATAATAGGTAATAAAAGCGCCGCCTGAGATACCAGAGCTTTGCGGTTCAACCAAACCTAATACAGTCTGTATCGCGACCGCTGCATCAACAGCATTGCCACCCAATTTCAGAATGGAAATGCCCGCTTTGACCGCTAAGGGATTGGCCGCGGCTACCATAGCATGAGAAGCAAAAGCTCTTTTGGGTAAAGCCGAGAAGGCGGAGGGGGCTGTTTTTAAAGAACGAGCCTTGGAGGGTTGTGTTATAGCCTGTGGCAGACGGGCCGATAGCGCACTGCCACAAAAAAAGGTGACCGAAGTAGATAAAGTCACCAAAAACCGATACAGTCCCGAAGAACGCATTTTTTATTCTTTCTGTATCTTGAAATCTATTTTGAAAAAAAAGCTTACAAGAAAGCGATACTAACAACCACCCCCCAATAAAACATTGTTATACGATAAACATTCTTTCTTGCTTTAGTTGTAAGAGTTTGTAATTTTTGGGGTTATGATCCAATCCTTATCGCCTGCGCGCCTATTCCGTATTTTGATGTTAGGCGTTTTAACACTTCTTTCCTTACCCTTTTACGCGGCATCGGCTCATTCTGTGACAGATCAGAGCCTACATATCGAACCCCGCTTGGTAGCCGAGACCTTGACGCCACGGAGTAATAGCGTTGTTACCTTGGCATTGGTAATGTCCCCTAAAAAAGGCTGGCATGGCTATTGGAAAAACGGTGGTGATGCCGGTCAGGAAACGCAGGCGATCTGGACGCTTCCCCAAGGCGTTTCTGCGGGTATTTTGCACTATCCTGTCCCTGAAAGGATGGTGACGGCAGGGTTAATGAGCTATATTTATGCTCGGGATTATGCCGAGTTGACGGATATTAAAATTCCGGCGGGTCTGAATAAAGGTACCCCTATCCCCCTCTCGGTCAAGTTGAATTGGCTATCTTGTACTGATACGGCTTGCGTTCCAGAAACGGCTACACTTACGACCTTATTGCATATTGGGGAGGGTGCCCTTTCTTTAGAAGAGCAGCATAAATTTGACTATTGGCGGAGTGCTCTTCCTAAAGTCTCGTCGGATCAAGCCTTATTCACACAAAAACAGGATCAGCTTGTTCTTAAATTACCTTATCCCGCATCAGAAAAGATCAATATCAGCGCCAAAGGGATATGGTTTTTTCCTTATCGAGAAGGTGTTCTTGATTACACGGGCAAGCAACAAATCACCCATAAAAATAATACGCTATTTATAACCTTACCTTTATATAGCCCAAGCACGCCCCCCAAGTCTTTAGAAGGTGTTTTGCGTCTTGCGCCCGATCAGGGGATAGAGATTAAAGCTAAAAGAGCTGATTTTTATGTCCCTGAGAAATCAGAAGTCATCCTAGCCGCCAATCCAACACAGATGGAACCTTCAAAAGCCTTTATTCAGGATTTACCGAAGGCAACGCCCTTATCAAATTCTGTTTTATGGTTCTCTTTAGGCGGCGCTATTTTGGGTGGACTTATTTTAAATATTATGCCCTGTGTCTTTCCGATTTTAAGTCTGAAAGCCCTTAGCCTTGCCCGCGCCCATTCTTCTGAAAAAGCGCATCGCCTGGAAGCCTTGGCCTATACCGCCGGTGTTATATTGGTTTGTTTAGGCTTGGGCGGCGGACTTCTGATATTGCGGGCGGGGGGACATGCGGTAGGATGGGCTTTCCAACTACAATATCCGCATGTCGTCTTGGCGCTTATGATTTTAACGGGGCTTATTGGCTTCAATCTTGCGGGTTTGTTTGAATTACCAAGCTTGAATGGTGGCAGGAATACCCAGCAAGATAGTTTGTCAGGCGCCTTTGTAACTGGTGCGCTCGCTGCTTTTGTTGCCACCCCTTGCACCGGCCCTTTTATGGCAGCAGCCATGGGTATAGCCTTAATGCTGCCTCCTATTGAGGCCTTAATAATTTTTGCAGGCCTTGGTTTGGGTATTGCCTTACCCTTTTTAGCGATCGGCTTTCTGCCTTCTGTCCGTCGCTTGCTGCCTCGTCCCGGCGCATGGATGTCTGTACTTCGCCATCTTCTTTCCATTCCGATGTTTATAACGGCGCTATGGTTAGGATGGATATTAGGCCATCAAATCGGATCAGATGGCCTTATCATTGCTTTATCGGCCTTCTTAATTGCGGTCTTAGGCTTGTGGTGGACAGGAAAACGCCAAAATCACGGCAAAAATTTTAGTTTCATACCTGCTATTATTGCTCTGGTTTTTACGACATTTGTCGCCAGCTTCGCCCCAGCTGATCCTCGGCAAGAGAGAATCCCAATAGCCCATCCTGACAATCGGGATTTACCTTTTAGCCAAAACACCTTGGACAAACTTCGTCAGGATAAAAAACCGGTTTTTGTTTATCTCTCAGCAGACTGGTGCTTAAGTTGTAAAGTGAATGAGAAGATGGCGATTGATCGCCCCGCCACCCGACAAGCCTTTCAAAATCGGGGCATTACGGTGTTGCAAGGCGATTGGACAAATGGCGATCCTGAAATCACCCATTTTTTAGGCGCGTTGAACCGTTCAGGTGTGCCGCTTTATCTTTATTATCCCTCGGAAGGGACTGTTCAGATTCTACCGCAAATATTGACCCCTGCCTTGTTACAAAATTTGGGAAAATCTGAAATAAAAGCTTAGAAAAGTGGTCGTAATGGAAAGAGTATTCTATCTTTAACGGACTGTACCTTTTACCAATAATTTCGGCAGCAAGGTTAACGCCCCGATTAAGGGAAAACGGCGTTGCCATGATTTAATGATTATTTTGGTACCGGCATGACGGTTAATTTTCCATGCCAGATAATCAAGACCACCGGAAAAGGTGAAGCTGGCCTTCATCAAACGTAAAATACTTAACCATTTTCCTAAGCGCCGTCTTTTGGCCCACAGGCGTAAAGCTTGCTTACGCGTCGGAAGATTGCGACTGATATGGGCAACAACGGCTTGCGTCATACGCCGATAATATTCAGGATTACTATCAACAATAAGATCCGCTCTTCCATTAGACTTTTCAACCCGTAATTCGGCCTGATAGGTCAGACGAAAGGCTTCCCGCCAACGCGCTAGAGGATCGGCATCACCCGAGAATAAAGGGGCGGCTGTTTCCAATAAGGTCGGTGCAGCACAGGCAACAAGGGCCGTTACCGTATTAGAGGCCGCAGCATCCGCACACCAAACCAAGCGCGTAGGTTGAGCAAAACGTGCCCAGACGGAAACGGATAACGTTTTTAAGGAGACTAGCTTCCGAAAATCAGCAACACTCAAAACAGCATATTTGGCCACTAAATTTTTATAGCGAAAGAGAAATACATTCGGGGGTAAACATTCATTGGCCCATATTAACCAGCGTTTTCTATAAGCCTGCTTATAATCATCAACAATCAGATAAAAATCCAGCATCAACCCGTCTAGGTTTGTTGCCCGTAATGCAGAGCCATAAAAGAGAATCCCTCTTGCCGAAGGATGTTGCTTGGCTATGGCCGCTGCCATTTGAGAAATCTCTTCGGCAACGGGCCTATTCAATTCTTCAGCAATGATGCTTTTTAAACCATGAATATCGGTATTTTTCCATTTCATCTGTGTCATTGCTTTCAAGCGTAGCATAGTCACCTAAGAGACCACTATATCGAAAGCAATAATCTGTAAAAAAAACAATAATAAAAACGGTAATGACTTAAGAAAACAGGATCACACGGCTAGTTTTACAAAAGAAATAGGTTCGGTATGGCGCAAGGTAATGGGATGCTCGTTATCTGCATGAAAAACCTCACCATCGAGAATAAGATTTGACCTCTCCCCTGCGATCAAAATTTCATCGCCTTGCTCCAGATGAACGCCTTTAATATTTCGTTTGCCTAAACGACCAGCGATACCGGCGGCCACAGCATGGATAAGATGAAATGGATTTTGATCTACCATCATGAGCTTCATCGACCCCATATCTTGGGGTGTTTGCTGAAAAACATGTGTGCCGACCAACAATCTTTCCAAGGTAGTTACGACCAAAAGCGAAAAATTACCCTTTATTTGTCCCTGACGAATAAGCGATACCGAAATAGGGCGCGCGGAACGGGGTAAAAAAGCCAGCGGTACACGGGTAAATAAGGAAATTAATAAGGCAAAGGCTGCGATAACGTGGCTGATCCCATTGGGTAAGCCCAAGGGGTAAATGGTATCCCGACAATAGATAATCAGATCTGCAAGACCTGCGCCCCCCAAAAACATACCCAGCACAGGAGGCTTTCCGCTGTCATCCGAAAGCGCAATCAGTTCACGTTTGACAATATGATTCTTAATCTCGCCTCGTGAAATCTCCATGATTTTCTTTAAGGCTATGACGGGATCACCTTCTGCCCCTAAATCAAGGGCAATCAGATTGGTTTTACCGTTGGGTAAAACCGCAACCGGCGGCACCATATGTTTTTCGAAATATTGGCCTGTATATAGGGCAGTAAGAACCGTCTGGACGGTTCCGTCACCCCCATTAACAACCAAAACAGAAGGCCGTGTTTTAGCAATGCTTGATAACGCATCGCCTATTTGTTCAACAGCTTCCACTTCATAGTGGAATATATCACTCTCCTGAACGCAAAAATGCCTGATGTCAGGCAATTTTGCACGGTTTCCGGTAGATTGAGGATTAGAAAGCAATGCTACTGACGTCATCGCTTTACCTCGTTATTATCACTTTCTTCATCAGAAGCGGCAATAGGTTTGAAACTGAGACCCTGAACATATTTCATAATAATTGTAACATCTGAAATGCTATTTCCAACGGAGATGGTCGTCGCCTTTAAAGAAGGTTTATGCTTTAAGGCAACATCCATAAGCGACATAGAAGGATTACCTGAAAATCCGCCCCCATCATCATGGTCGATATGACCATTCTTATTAATATCATGCCGTGCCAAGACCGTATAAGCGCCGCTTTTGGCTACGGGCAGGCATATGTCAACCGAACCAGTTGCCGGGGGTTCTATTTCAACCCGTTGAACATACTGTCCTTTTTCAAAGTAGCTTTTTTCTACAGCATCATAGGCCTGAACACGCAGTAAACCGTCACGGTTTTTCAGGCCTTCTATATGGACAAGAATGGCCGGCTTGTTACTTCCCTTGTGACAGGATGATGCATAAGGCCCTAATATGGCAGCATCAGCTGCACTCATCCCTAAAACCACAGGAATGCATGCGATAAGGGCTGTCAATTTCAACATGACCTCTTTACTCCGGAAAGCTATAACCCGAAAATAACGACGCACAGTCATAAGATTCGGCGTCTCCGTAAATTCACTTTGGCGGGTGATTACGGCTAGAAGATGGTGAGGAGCGCATAAAGCTTGATAATTTTTAATGCCATTGATCGTTATCTGATCCGTCTGATTACAGTACCCTTGGTGACTACGTTGATTGTCTCTGCCATGTTAATGGTACTGGATAAGATGCTAAAACTGTTTGATTTTGTCGCTAACCAAGGGGGCCCGGTCAGTGTTGTCTGGCGTATGCTGGCCAATATGCTTCCTGAATATATGTCACTGGGTATTCCTATCGGTTTAATGTTGGGTATCTTGTTAGCGTTTCGAAAGTTAGCCCTGCAATCAGAATTGGATATCTTACGAGCGGTCGGAATAAGTTATAGCCGATTGTTGCGTATTCCCTATATTTTTGCGTTTTTCTTTGCCTTAGTCAATGTCGCAATCGTTGGCTATATCGAACCTTACTCTCATTATGCCTATGAAGATTTGCGCTATGAATTGCGTTCGGGGGCTTTAGGGGCCGCTATCAAAGTGGGAGAGTTTACGAAATTAGGGCAACATATGACGCTTCGGGTAGAGGGCAGCCAAGACAATGGGCGCAATCTAACCGGTATTTTTGGGACTAGCGAGAATCCTGATAATGGTCAAAAATTAACGATCACCGCGGATAGCGGCCGTTTTATGCCGTCTGATGATCCTAATATTATTCTGCTCAGGCTGAATCATGGATTACTGATTCATAATCGCCCCGATTTTACAACACCCCGTGTCCTTTCCTTCCAAAATCATGATCTTCCGATAAAATTACCGGCCGTTGAAAGCTTTCGCGGATGGGATGGCAATCAGCAGGAAATGACTTTAACTGAATTGGTTTATATTCTTCACCACACAAAACTGCCGGTAAAACTAAGAGCGCAATTGAGAGCTAATTTTCATTTCCGGATTGTCGAAGTCGTTACTATGTTCTTACTGCCAATGCTGGCACTTACGTTAGCTATTCCTCCCAAGCGCTCGACATCTGCCTTGGGGGTATTTTTATCTATTTTGATCATTGTTACAGACCATAAACTTAATCAATATTGTGAGGCGATTGGGGGGTTAGGTAAAATTGATCCCATTATTGTCCTTTGGACGCCTTTTTTACTGTTCGCTCTATTGGTTTGGCGGATGTATTATACATTAGCCTATGTACCGGGTGGCCAGCCTATCGGAGCCTTGGAATGGTTTTTTGCCCGCGTATCCTCGCGTATTGTCCAGTTTTTCAAAAAGTTTTCTAAAAGAAAGGTAAAGGCATGATCCGACGTATTTTTGCTTCACGTCAGATTGCGCTTTATCTGTCCAGGCTTTTTATTGTGCGCTGTTTCGCTGTTTTAGCGGCCTTGATCCTTATTCTGCAGACCTTGGATATGCTGGGAGAATCGGCAAAAATCTTGGCCTATAAAGGCAATGGTCAGGCCGAAATAATGCATTATGTTGCCTTACGTGTGCCCCAGCTTATTGCCCGATTTTTACCTTTTGCTGTTTTATTGGGCGTATTGGTTACGCTTAGTACCCTTAATCAAAACAGTGAAATTATTTCGATGAAAGCGGCCGGCATTTCGGCCCATCAAATCCTGATGCCTTTAGTGGCCAGTTGTCTGGTTATTGCCTGCTTCAGCTTTGCTTTTAATGATCGGATTGTCACCCGCGCGACGGCTGCGTTGGATGCGTGGCAGGCCGTTGATTACGGTATTCCGCCGCCGGTAGCGACCAGTGGCGTTAATATATGGGTTCGAGATGACCAGAAACTTATTCATGTGGACAATGTCCAAGGCTATGGAGATAAGACGAGGTTATCCGGTATAACCCTTTATCAACGCGATAATAATGCCTTAACTAGTATGCTTTTTGCAGATCATGCTGTTTGGACGGGCCATGGTTGGAGAATGAGTAATGTCAAATATTTTGATGTTGCAACCGATAATATTACGGCTCAACCTGATTATGATCTTAATGAAGATTTACCCCCCGAACGCTTTACCTTGGCAGAGGTAAAAGCAGAAGAAGTCGAAGCTATTCCACTCTTTCGGACGATAAAAGCGCTTGATGCGGCAGGCAGGCCCACCGATGAATTAAAAGCGGGGCTTATTCACCGTTTTTCAGGGGCGCTGGCTGTAATTTTAATGCCGCTTTTAGGATCAGTTGCAGGCTTTGGCCTCGCACGGTCCGGTCACTTGTTTCTGCGAATTGTTATTGGGATGTCGCTTGGTTTCGCCTATTTTGTAGCTGATAATTTTGCCTTGGCCATGGGTAATCTTGGAACATACCCTCCCCTATTGGCTTCATGTGCGCCTTTTGTCCTATTCTTTTTGATCGGAGAAGCTATTCTCGTTCGGACAGAAGAGTAGATCTTCATTTTAGAGAAAAGAGTGGCCGTTTTTTTTATCGAAAACTATCGATATTATCGGCGATCGCTTCTGAAATATTCTTAATTAACTGGCTAATATTTTTTATATTATCACTAGGATGATATAAATCGGCATCAAGATAAAGCGCACGGTTGATTTCTATCTGAAGGGCATGGCGCGATGATGTAGGCTTGCCATGGCGATCTAAAGTATAACCACCGGCATAAGGCTTGTTAAAAGCGACTTGAAAGCCTGATTTTTCGGCTATCTCTCCTGCTAACAGACTTATTTCCTTCTTGGTACTATGTCCATAGGCTGTGCCAATGACGATGTCAGCCGCCGCTTTATGCCTCTCTGCTTTTAAGGGGGGCATAGAATGCACATCCAACAAAACAGAAACGCCATAACGCGATTTTATATTTTCCAGATTATTTTCTATCAGATTATGCCAAGGTATATGATAATTTTGAATGCGTTCTTCCGCATCATGAAGCGCAATGGGCCGTAAATACAAACTTCCAAAACCCGCTAAATGGCTAGGAAAAAGACCTAAACCATTTCTGACTTTGGAAGAGAGTAAAACGCTTTCGCGGGCTAAAGGCGGATCAATCATAACGGGATCGATTTCATGCGGATGGCGATTTAAATCTACAACCATGCGCGCACAGGTTGCCAACAAGGCAGAGAATCCCGCGTCGACAGAATCATCCATTAAGAGATCGACAAAGCGGTCTTCAAAAATAACAAGTTGCTCCGGCTTACACCGGAGCTGACTTAATAAATTTTCAGGATAAAAACGACCGGCATGAGGTACTGTTAATAGAACAGGTTTCCTTGAAGGCCATTCTCCCATTTGGAGAATGGCTGCCATGTCTTTCACTTTCAACCAGCTTGGCATTTACGGACAAGACGGGTTTTGTCCCAACATTCAGTATTGAATGGCGGTAAAGGCAAAGAGGCCGTCGCTGGCATGGTCGGAGCTAAGACATCTCTTACAGGAACAAGACTATTCTTGAACTCCTGCATACGCTTTTCAGCCAGTAAATAAAGCTGTCCTCTGGGATGTGTTATCGCTTCAGTGGCAATAGAAGAAGCTGTATCACAAAAACTAAGCTGAGCTTGCAGGGTAGAAAAGTGATTATAGGTTTGGGTGGAATGCTGATCAAATTTAGTCTGCCAAAAACGGCCACCCGTTCGCCGGAAATATGCACCTAGCTGTGTATAGGCAACGGCCAATTCGCGTTTATGACTCGATAAAATTTGATTGTAATTTTGCGCCGATTCTAAAATAGGCGAAAATTGGCACTGTAAAGCCGCAACATTTAGACCTGCCCGTAAAGTCCATACCAGATTAGCGCGTTCTTCAGCTGCCGTTGCCCTTACAAGCGGAATAACAATAGAAGGATCATTGTCTTTAACCGGCTTACCGGAAAAATTATGGGGCGACCAAAATAAATATCCGGTAGAAGCTATGACCGGTGCAGTGCCGAGTAAGCCCGCTGAAACCAGTCCCGCCGTCAGGACAGAAGTGATCCGACGGCCGAAAGAAACGATCATAATATAAGCTCTCCCAAGAGAAAAAATTAACAACCCTTCAGCAGGCAAAACCTGCTGGGAATACGAAGGCTGAAATAAAACAAGGCTGCTTATACAGTCTGAATAACTATGCGGATTATGCCGCTTTTAAAAAACAATCTATTGATAAACGGATTGGGTTATAAAAAACAGATTTTAACATAGAATCTGCTCATTTTTTTATCCTTTTTTGAGCAGCTTCTGCTCAAGCTATGGAGATATTTTCTCTAGCAACTTTTAACCATTGGGTCAGAGATTTTTATTCTATAAATTTTATGATTTTTTTGAATACAGTAAAAATAAGCGATTAAAAATAGATTTAAATTTTTTAAGGTTTTTGATTTAGTTCAGAGTTTTTCTGTAAATCTAAAACAGAGTCTATGCTTTGCGTATTATCCTGATCTGTAAAGCTTTCACTTGCCATATCATCATTAATAGTACCAAGAGAAATATTATCGATAGCAGGCACTGGATTAGCTGTATTTTCTGATTTATTGCCGAATTTACACCCTGAAATTATCAAGGTTACGATAAAAAGATTGATAAATAAAAGGTTACAACCAGACCTCTTCAAAACTGTACTCTTACAATGGTTTATTTTCATAGCACCATCCCGAATCCCGCTTCCGTTTTTCTGGCTCAATTTGCCTCAAAAAGGCCTTATTATCCCTTAATAAGCATGGCTAATTTAGAATTAATAGCTGAATAATAAAGATTTCTATCCCCTTTGGCCCTCTTTTTAGGCAGAATGAGGATTCTGACTATGAATACAATAGATGCAAAAACCTTAAAATCGGGTCATAAATTCTGGAAAAAGTCGCATTATCTTGGACGTATGACGTTCAAAGAACTTGTAGTAGTCTATTTCCAATATTACACAATTCTGACTTATCTTATAATTTCTGCCATTATGATAGGGCTTTATCTTTGGAAACCGGCCCCTTTACTACCGACTTTATGCACGATAGGGCTTGCTACTTTCGGTTTCCCTCTCATCTGGTATATAATCCATCGCTGGGTTATGCATGGTCACTGGATGTTTAAAGTGCCCATAGTGTTTTTTTCCAAAATCTGGAAACGGATTCACTATGATCATCATTTAGATCCTGATCATCTTGAGGTTTTGTTTGGGGCGCTTTATACAACGTTGCCTTCTATTGCGTTAGCAACAGCGCTGCCAGGTTATCTTATCGGTGGCTTTGGAGGTGCCTGCATCGGGTATGCAACAGGGCTTCTTTGCACCTGTTTTTATGAGTTTTGTCATTGTGTTCAACATCTTGGCTATAAACCACGTAATAGAACCTTGGCCTTGATGAAAAAGCGGCATCTTGAGCATCATTTCCATGATGAAGAGGGTAATTTTGGTATTACTAATTTCTTTTGGGATAAATTATTCGGTAGTTATTATGTCCGTCGCGAACGCCCTAAGAAAAGTCCGACTGTTTTCAATTTAGGGTACACCCCTGAAATGGCTAAAAAATATCCGTGGGTCGCACAATATTCCGGAGGGGAAGTTTTATGTAGCCCGAAAGAAAGAGATCGTTATAAAAGTTCTTTTGACGAGGTCGATAAGATACAGGATATCCGCTGAATTAAAAATATTTCATGCTGTTACGTCATCTGTATTCATGACAGATGGCGTTTGTTGTTTCCTGAATGCTTTTCACTTTAGACAGTAAGTTTCTCTCTTTGCCTTAGAAACTATGGTTTATGGCAGTAAATGAAGAGGCCAATATCTATCCATGGCTGACCTGAAAATATATCCCATTGGTACAACACAAAGCCGCAATCTCAATCGTTTTATTGAAGTCGCCTACGAGCTCAATCGTCATAATGAAAATTGGATCGCGCCTTTAAGAAGTGAATTAAGAGAGCAGCTGAACAGCCAAAAAAATCCATGGTTTGAACATGCTGAAGCCGAATATTTTTTAGCTGAACGAGATGGAAAGCTCGTGGGCAGAATATCTGCCCATATCGAAAAACTGACTCAAAAAACACCTCCCGAACAAGGGGGCGGAGTTGATGTCGGTATGTGGGGCATGTTTGAAGCGACAGATCAAGAGGTCGCCGATGCGCTTTTGAAAACAGCTGAAAATTGGCATCGAAACCGAGGGATAAAAAAAATAGTCGGCCCCATCAGTCTTTCGATATGGGAAGAACCGGGCTTGTTGATCAAAGGCCACGATCATCCTCCAACGATTATGATGGGTCATCAACGGGCTGATTATCGGGCATGGATTGAGGCAGAGGGTCACAAAGGTATTAAAGACCTTTTTACCTATGAATTAGATATAACCAAGCCTTTCCCCCCCCTCATTCAGAAGATTGTGGCATCGGGAGAAAAAAATGCCCGCATTAAAATTCGTAAGGTTAATAAAAATAACTTTATGAAAGAGGCCAGGCTCCTGATGGACATCCTCAATGATGCATGGTCTAAAAATTGGGGCTATGTTCCGTTGACGGATAAGGAAATCGAACATGCACGCCATAATCTAGAACCTATCGTTTTTGAAGATCTGATTATGGTTGCAGAGGTTGATGGCGAGCCGGCAGCCTTTATGATGACGTTGCCTGATGTGAATGAAAAACTGGCTGAATTTAAAGGCAAGCTATTCCCGTTTAACTGGATAAAAATGCTTTGGTGGTTAAGAAAACCACGCGTTAGAACTATGCGTGTCCCGTTAATGGGGGTTAGAAAGAAATTTCAAACTTCACGCATCGCTAGCCAAGTTGCTTTTATGATGATTGAATATATCCGCCGTAATTCTGTCGCTAATTATGGGGCAAGCCGGGGTGAAATCGGTTGGATTCTTGATGATAATCAAGGTATGCGCTCTATAGCTACCGCTATTCATAGCGATATTAATCGTATTTACCGTATATATAGTAAAAATATTTAAGATATATTCTCTCTTTATTATAGATGTTCCGATAATTTTAATAAAGAGAGAAGATTATAATTACTCTATTTAGTCTCGCAAACGCAGCCATACGGGCACATGGTCACTAGATTTTTCTAATCCCCGCATAGTACGATCTATGCCAACATCCATTAAGCGATCAGCAATCGCAGGGCTTATTAATAAATGATCAATGCGCATACCGTGATCCTTTGGCCAACTGCGTCCCTGATAGTCCCAAAAACTATAAAGTGGCTCGTTCGGATAACGGGCCCGAATGGCATCCGTCCAACCCATTGCCAATAATTCTCGCCAGAAAAACCGGCTTTCTGGTGAGATAAGAGCATTCCCTTCTAATTCAGAAGCATCCCGAATGTCTTTGAAATCAGAAGAAGGCACAACATTGTAATCCCCTGCTAGAATAACAGGCTTTTCACTATTCCATAGAGTTTGGGCATGCGTGACAAAAGCTTTGAACCACGCAAGCTTGTAGTCATATTTAGGACTAGGAAGAGGATTACCGTTAGGGAGATAAAGGCTTACAATAATAATACCGTTAACTTCTGCTTCCAAATAACGGCATTGGAGGGGATCGGGGTCATTCGGTAGTTGATTTCGGATTAACTGCGGAATCGCTTTCTTGGTAAGGATAGTCACGCCATTAAAAGATTTTTGCCCATGGAAAAGGCAGTTATATCCTATTGCTTCGATTTCCTCTCTTGGGAATCGATCTTCTGCCGCTTTAATTTCCTGTAAACAGACAATATCAGGCTGAAACTTTACCAGCCATTCGGTTAATCGGGGAAGACGCGCATTGATGCCGTTAACATTAAAACTGGCAACTGTTAGCATTAGATAGAAAAGCTCGACCCACATCCACAGCCGGAGACAGCATTGGGATTTTCAATCTGAAAAGCAGAGCCGTTAAGCGATTTAATGAAGTTAACCGTGGAACCTGCTAACAAATCCAAACTGACCGGATCGATAATCAGTGTCGCTTCACCTTCATGAATCTGGCAGTCTTCTGCTTCTATGTGATCAGCCAAACTATATTGGTAACGAAAACCAGAACAGCCCCCACCTTCGACTGAAAGGCGCAAAATAGCAGGTTTATTTTGCTGTCGGGCAATATCAGTTACGCGTTCAGCCGCTGATGCGCTGAATATTACGGCAGGTTTTTCTGATAAGCTGTTTTCCATAATTTATAAATAAGCTACCTTGGTAAACAAACAAGACATTAATCTTTCTTAGAAAGATCGAATTTCCAATTAGATCAAGACAGATTTACGAATGATGCTTGTGGCGCACTTTAACATCCCGAATATCTTTTTCTGGCCCACCCTGTGCGCCTGAAGATACATTTTCAAGCATAGCCATATGATAGGAATCCACAGCAAGGAAAGGTACCGGATTAACCGCTTCACCCTGAATTCGGACTTCGTAATGAAGATGGCTGCCGGTCGAGCGTCCGGATGAGCCCATCAGCCCGATCAAATCACCACGCTTAATCGTCTGCCCTTCACTCACTAAAATTCGGGAAAGATGGCCATAGCGTGTTTGAATAGTGTGCCCATGGTCGATTTCAATAAGATTTCCGTAGCCTGATGCCTGCCCTGCCCGATCGACAACCCCATCAGCGCTGGCATATACGGGCGTTCCATAAGGCGCAGCCATATCAATACCGGTATGCATAGCCGCATGGCGACGGAAAGGATCGGCGCGCACCCCAAAAGGACTAGTCAAAGCAAAGCGAGACCCAAGTGGCGTAGAAGACGGTACCACCGCAGCTTGATTATTAATCTCGGTATCATCGGCCTTTGCCCATGAAACGAACAGATTATGATATTGTTTGTCGCCATGACTGGGTGTTTCAGCAATAGCCGGTACAGTTGAGGTTGTGGGATCAATCGCTATAGGCTGAAAGCCATAAGATCTATGGGGTAGTACGAAATGAGCCATTTTATAATGGGAAGCTGTATGATGCATTTCATAGCGTGCAGAAGAAAAATGGCTATTTCTGGAATATATTTTACTGAACTGGGTAGGATGCGCGACGGTGTGGAAAGTTGGTGTCTTTACGTGAGCACTCACTAAATGACCTGCCCCATGGTGAGCAGTCGCAGTGTGAGCGGTAACGGCATGAGTCGTATGAGAGGTATTCGATTTTGCCCCGCCGGCATGTTTAGAGGCTAAGGCTGGCGTCGAAACCATAACCGCGAGTAAACTCAACTTAAACCAAAAAGAATTACTTTTACGGTTTATGATTTTATTATCCGAATATACGACATTCGCCGCATTATTATCCCGCACAACAGACGCCTTGACGATCATTACCTTCTCCAGTTAGAGCCTTTTCTTGATACTAAGAAACAGAAATTCGGCAAGAGGCGAAGGGCGGTTATACGTTGAACAGAAAGGCTTCTGCGTCCAAATCACGCTAGCTCTTAAAATTTTGGCTAACGGAGTCTATTTTTAGAATTAATTACAAAAAAAACGATCATTTCTTTGTCATTTAAATGATCGCTTTATAACTTTTGAGAAAATTAAGAAGGGTATTATATTACTATAAATATTTTAATGGCCGTGACTAAGCTCGTTTACTTCATCCATAATCATATCAAGGGCAGAACGTTGCGAGTCCTGTTTTGAATTATGACGCGTTGATAAAGTTTCGCCTTCTACTAATTTTTCTAAAGCTGCCCGGCCTCTTGCCACACGACTTTTGATAGTGCCAACAGCACAATCACAAATTTCGGCCGCTTCTTCATAGGAAAAACCACCTGCACCAATCAGGATAAGCGCTTCTCTTTGGGAAGTGGGCAAATGACCTAAGGCGCGCTGGATGTCACCCAGCGCAATATTTTGATCTTGTCCCGCCTGAACGACCAACTGCTTGGCAGCCGCTTCTTCATTCCATTCACTTCGGAAACGGGCGCGGCGCATTTGAGAAAGAAACAAATTACGTAGAATAATGAATGTCCATGCCCGCATGCTTGTACCCGCCTGAAAGCGAACACGTGCAGCCCATGCTTTTAATAAAGTTTCCTGAACTAAATCATCAGCAGTCTCACGATTGCCGGACAGCGAACGCCCAAAGGCGCGTAGATGCGGAATAACTTCAGCAAGTTGAAGACGAAAGTCCTCATCTGACAAAGAGATGTGCTCAGGAACAATAGCGGCGTCAGTGCCTGTTTTCTGAGAATTCACCTCTCCCTTTGCCACTTTATTTGAAACATTTTCCGGAGAATTTTTTTCTTCCTCATGATTTTTGATCATGTTTTTACTCCGTCGCAGCGTTCAGATACAGGCCTGTGGATATAGATTTTCAAATAATTCCTATTTGGTTTATCTCTATTTCAAAGCGCATTTTAAATACTAAGCTGCTAGACTCAAAGGATTACAAAATAAAGCCTGCGCAATAGTAGCCTTAATGGTGTCAACTTGAAATGGCTTCGTAATTAAAAAGGTCGGCTCTGGACGTTCTCCCGTTAACAATCGTTCCGGGAAGGCGGTAATAAAAATGACGGGGACATTGATTTCTTTTAGAATGTCCTGCACCGCATCAATACCCGAACTGTCATCGGCTAACTGAATATCGGACAAGATCAATCCCGGTGGGTTGGTTTTTGCTAGTGAAACGGCCTCATCACGGGTAGTGGCCACACCAACAATATCATGCCCTAAATCATGGACTATCGTTTCAATATCAAAGGCGATGATAGGTTCATCTTCTACAATCAAGACACGGCAGTGAATCTGACGGTCAATCTCGGCGATGGCTTCTTCTAGCCATTGATTGATCTGAGATTCGGAAACCCCAATAAGATAGGCCGCTTCTTTGGAAGAGAAACCCTCCATTGCCGTCAGTAACAAGGCCTGACGTGGACGAGGTGTAATGGGGGATAAGCGATCAAAAGCGATACTTGCCTTACCTTCTTCTGCATTAGAAGCAGAGGTTTCCGTGCGTTGCTGCCATAGACGATGAAAAACCGTATAAAGGCCAAGACGTGGATCAACATCTGTAGGGAAGGCTTCGGGTGCCGCAATAATGGTTTCCAATGTGGATCGTACCAACCGATCGCCTGCGATTTGATCACCAGAAAGAGCGCGCGCATAGCGGCGAAGTAAAGGCAGATATGGCGCTATTTGCTGTCCCAGCGGCATAAAGATAAATACTCCTGCAAAATAAAGACTAAAATTCTGTATCCTTGAAAGTGATAAATAAATATTAAATAATAGCTATATCACTACTCAGGAACAGCAACAGCTGACGAATCGTTATTTCAAACTTAGCAAAAATGCACCGCCCTGTTGAGGATTATAAAATTCATATGGTCCTGAAAAAAGGGCATTTTGTTCAATTTCTGAATTTCAGAAAATTACTTGAGCAAAAATATCCATTATGAATTTTTTATAAAATGGATGATTCCTTCTGCTAGAGTGGGTTGCATCACTGCGCTCATATGATCCCCTAGGATCAATAAAGCCTCTGCTTGGGGCAAAGTTTGTACTAAATCCGCAGCAGATCCGTTAAAATAGTCTTTATTGCCTGTTATCACCAATGTTTTAATCAGTAATGATGTTAACATACGCTTTTCTACCGAAGATTGGCTACTTAATAAATATAACATAGCTTGGTTATTGCAGCCACTTTGATAGAAAAAATTCTGAATAAAACGTTCAATCGATCCCACCGGAAATTTATTATCGGGGACTATAGCATTTTGAAAAAGATCAAGATTTTGGGTCGCCGTAGTCAGGCCCTCGAGTCCCATTCCGGCTAATATAAGTTTTTCAGGCTGTAATCCCTTGAGGCAAAGATGGGTTGCGATACGGGCCCCCAGCGAATAGCCCCCTAGAGCAAAGGATTTCAATTCTAAGGCCGCTATAAAATCGGCATTGTCCCGTATCAGAATATCTTTTGGCCAGTCCTTATCCGATTTTGCACGGTCACTTTTACCATGGCCTCTTAAATCGGGCATGATTACCCGAAAGCCTGCCTGCGCTAAAAGATCGGCATGTCCGGGACGAATCCAGTTCATGAAGGCCGATGAAAAAAGCCCATGTAATAGAATAATGGGATACCCTTTTCCGATTTCATACCAAGCTAATTGAATACCGTCCTGTGTCGTGAAAGAGGTGGTTGTAACCTGATCGGGCATCAATTTTATATCCTGTCCCTTTATGGCTGGTTCCAGAATCTTGGCGTTACCCTTTTATGGCTTTTTCAAAATGAAGAGAAGCTGAAGGCGTTTTCTGGAAGGGAGAGCTGATTTTTGAAAAAATTTGACATAAAGTAGGTATAAAAAAACGGACTACCCCACTGTGGATAATCCGTTTTTTAATATTATAAAAGATGTCAATTATAGATTCTAAATATCTATAATATTAACCTTTTTTTAGCTGACGGCGGCCGAGTAATTCTGCAATCTGAACCGCATTTAAGGCAGCACCCTTACGAAGGTTATCCGAGACTACCCAGATTACCAGACCATTTTCAACCGTCGGATCTTCACGAATACGGCTGATATAAGTCGCAAAATCACCTACGGCTTCAACCGGTGTGATATAGCCCCCATCTTCGCGCTTATCGACGACCATGATACCGGGCGCTTCTCTCAGAATTTCGCGGGCTTGATCAGCGGTTAATTCATTCTCGAATTCAATATTAACGGCTTCGGCATGGCTGACAAAAACAGGCACCCGCGCACAAGTGGCGACCAATTTGATTTTAGGATCGAGAATCTTTTTGGTTTCAACCACCATCTTCCATTCTTCCTTGGTGAAACCATCATCAAGGAAAACATCGATATGCGGAATAATATTAAAAGCAATTTGCTTGGTAAACTTTTTCGGCTCGATAGGATCGCCGACAAAGATCGCGCGACTCTGTTCAAACAATTCATCCATACCGGCCTTACCGGCACCCGATACGGACTGATAGGTTGTTACAACGACACGCTTGATTTTTGCTGCATCATGCAATGGCTTTAGGGCAACAACCAACTGTGCAGTAGAACAGTTCGGGTTAGCGATGATATTCTTTTTCTTATACTGATCAATCGCTTCAGGATTCACTTCTGGCACGATCAATGGTACGTCCGGATCCATCCGGAAAAGAGAAGAGTTATCGATTACGGTACAGCCAGCTTTTGCCGCGATCGGTGCATATTTTTTTGTCGCTTCAGATCCCACGGCGAACAAAGCTATATCCCAGCCCGTCCAATCAAAATTTTCGATATTCTGAACTTTTAACACCTTACCGGACTCACCGAATTCAATCGGCGTTCCTTGACTGCGTGCTGATGCTAAAACAGCAATATCATCAATCGGAAATTCACGCTCGGACAGGATCGCCAACATTTCGCGTCCGACATTACCGGTAGCGCCTGCGACTACGACCCGATACCCCATTAATATTCTCCATTTACACTCGATCAGTCTTAATCTGATCTGGACGATCACCCTTTATATTATTTTATCAAGGATGGAATTACTGATATCAAAAAAAGGATTTATACCTTTTACTGACGATATTTTGTTGTTCTATCGAGAAATTTCTCAATCGTATGCCACAGATGCAACTGTTTTTTCTCACCTGCGATCCGATGGGTTTCACCCGGATAAGCCATAAATTCAAAAGGTCGATCGCCTTCTTGTAATTTAGATATCAAGGCAACAGAGTTATCGAATACGACATTATCGTCAGCCATACCATGAATAAGAAGCATCGGATCAGATAATTTTAAAGCCTCGGGCAAAGCATCAGACTTTTCATAAGGCGTCGGGTCCACAGCCGGATTGCCTAAAAAACGTTCGGTATAATGCGTATCATAAAGTCCCCATCGAATGACCGGTGCGCCGGAGACCCCCGCGGCATACTGTCCGGGCGCTTTTTGGAGCAATTTTTGCACCATATAACCGCCATAAGACCAACCAAATACCGCAATCCGTTTAGGATCGACGTAGTTTTGTGCCTTTAACCAGCTAAGCCCCGTTAATTGATCCTCGACCTCGACCGTCCCCATTGCTTTATAAATATGATCTTCAAATGCCTTACCGCGGCCAGGGGATCCACGACCATCAATTGAAAAAATGATCCAACCTTTGGCAACTAAATACTGATGTAAGGGTGACGTCCATCCTTGCAAGACCTGCCGCCCTAAATCAGGGCCATTATAGACCTGAACTAATACAGGATACTGTTTATCCTGCTCCATTTTAGGCATCAAAAGCTTATAATAAAGTGTTGTACCGTCATTTGCTGATAAGGTGCCAAATTTAGGCTGAACATGTTGGGAAAGATAAGGACTATAAGGATGCCTTGCATCCAGCTTATTTTCTTCTATCCAACTGATAGGATGCCCTTTTGTATCGGCGAGATAGACTTGGGGTGGTTGATTAACATTAGAACGATTTATTAGAATATGGTTGGCTTCTTTATCCATTACCACCGTATTATACCAACCCGATTCAGTCAGTTGGGTGGGATCTTTGGGGTGTTCGTAGTCAATACTATAAAGATGCTGCTCTAGCGGGTTTGATTTATTGGCTAAAAAGTAGAGTTGGCCTTTTTTCTGGTTCACACCGACGACACCCAGTGTCATCCAGTCCCCTTCCGTTAAAGTCGTCCACTGCCCCTCTTTCCAACGATAGAGATGCCGGAAACCGCTCCGTTCAGAAGCCCATATTAAACTACCATCGTTTAATATGCGTAAATCATCATTAAGATTAATCCAGCTTTTAGCGGTCTCTGAAAACAAAACGCGAGATTGGCCATTCGTCGCATCAACCTTTAACACATCCAAATGTTGTTGATCACGACTTTCCCGTTGAACATAAAGTGTCTTACTATCGGGTGCCCAAGTAACCCGCGCTAAATAGATATTGTCATTATCCCCTAAATCGACCTTGATTTTATCCGAACCATCAGGATTCATCAGATAAAGATCAACCTTGGCATTAGGGGTTCCCGCCGCAGGATAACGTTGCTGATAGGTTTTGGTCCCCTCTGCCCCGATTGCTGCACGCGTAACAATATGCACTTTGCTTTCATCTACCCGTGCAACCGCAAGACGCGAGTCATCGGGTGCCCACCAATGGCCTTTGTTCCGCGCCATTTCTTCTTGCGCGACAAACTCTGCCGAGCCCCAAGTTAAGGCATCCCCTCCATCATGACTCAATTTTAATTCATGACCTGTTTTAAGATCGATAACGAATAAATTCTGATCGCGTACAAAGGAAAGATAATGCCCAGCGGCCGAAACTTGGGCATCAACCTCGGTTGACGGCGTATCCGTCATTCGCCGAACGGATCCGTTTAGAGTCGCTAAATATAAATCGCCATCCAACGGCACTAAGATAGAATGTCCATCCGGTGACCAGTTATAGGTTACAATACCCAACGTGCCGCCGACTCTGGCTCTTTCACGACGCATTTTTTCTGCTTCAGAAATTTCTGTGCCCGATCCCACTTTTTTGGAATCGATGAGCATCCGACTCTTACCATTACGGGTATCAATCGCCCATAAATCATAACGATTAAGATCATCCGCTCTTGGACGTAATAAAGTTGCGTAATGCCCATCAGGGGATAAAGCCAGTGAGCGCGGCGTGGGGCCCGACAAAGAAGGACTGGCAAAAATGCGGTCCAAGGTTAAGTTAGCAGCCGAAGCAGATATAGGAATCATCACAGCAGCAAGTACGCCCATTAGAATTTTTGACATAGGCTTTTAGGTAAAGCATGTCCCAAATGAACGCAATCATGGCACCCTATTATGAAGGAGGATTACCTTTTTGATCGGGCTTAGTAAGCTATAAATTTTGTTAAACGTAATATTTCGAGATAGTTTTTATATTAAATAAAGAGAATATTTAAGGGTAATTCTCAAATTATTCAGAGATATTGCCTAAGTAGCTTTGCGGCTATCTAGCGCATATTTAGGGATGAAGCCGTTTAGAGAATACACTTATTTATTTAATAATTTGCCTGTTTTTATTAGCTTAAGCCCACCTCATATTAATATATTGGCCTATTAACGATATACGGTTGAGACAATATCAATATAACATTTGTCTCAACCGCTAAGCGTAAAGCGTTCTTTTTTATCGTAATAAGGCTTCGGCTACCCGATCCCACATTTCAGGTGAATTGGCACCGAGCATTCCGTGGCTACAATCCGCAGTAGAATAAGAAGATCCATCAAAGCGAGCGAGTTTCCCCCCGGCTTCCTCTAAGAACAAAGAACCCGGTGCATGATCCCAAGGCCAACTACGCCAGAAAAGGGCTGCATCATTTTGCCCCAATACCAGACGCGGATATTGTTCTCCGGCGCATAATGGCGATGGCGCTAACGTGATGCCATGATTAAGAGGTTGATGCTTGTCAAAATCGGGATGCAGGTTATCTTCTGTAACCCGTGCCGATAAAGCAACAACCGGAATAGCTTGTCCCGTGCTACGCGTTGTTACACGCTCTTTATCAATAAAAGCACCACCATTTTTGACGGCATGACACATCCGTCCAGACACAGGATCCAGAATCCAGCCGGCCTGAGGTATACCATCAGCTAATAAAGCAATCATCATAGCATAAGGTGTTTTACCGGCAGCATAATTGCCGGTACCATCCAAAGGATCGACCGTCCAAGCCAATCCTTTTTTCAAATTTTTCAATAAAGACGTATCTGCAGCGGTGGCTTCTTCCCCCACGATATAAGCTTCTGGTAGAAAAGTAGCCAGTCGTTCAGTAATTCGTTTTTCGGATTCTTTATCTACAACGGTTACATAATCACCCGGTTCTTTTTCGGCAATTTCACTCTGAGCGAGATGGCGAAAACGCGGCACTAACAGATCATTAGCAACTTCATACATCAAAGATGTAACGGCATCATAAAGCGAATGCATGGATCCTCCGGCAAATAGCCTGTTCTTTCCTTACTCTTTTCCTCTATTTAGATAGTGGCAATCAAGAAAATTATATAATATAAAAATATATTACTATAAATTATTATTTTTAAATAAAATTATTTTTTAATTTAGAATTAAATTTCTAAATAACGCGGCGTTTATTTTTTATTTAAATTTATTGATAATGATACTTGTTATCAAATAAGAATATGCTATGTTTCTTAGACAACGTTCTTACTAAACTATGTCCCGTTAGGGTGGTTCTTAATTAAGGATAGGCTGGATGATTATTTGTCATTGCAACACGGTTAGTGATAATGCCTTAAAAGATGCAGCACGACAAGGGGCTGCGACACCTGGACAAGCCTATAAAAAAATGGGTGTTAAAGCTTGTTGCGGTAAATGCAGCAAAGCAGCCCATAAAATCATTTCTGATGAACAGAATTGCATGGTCTGAACAGACTTACAATTATTTATTGTCAGAGATATCATCTTATTAACACTATAATTTCTGCAACCTAAAGGGTTATGCTTCGTTTATGATTCTAAATGAATTGTAAACAGCTAAGGATTATTGTGGTATGAAAGGTGATAAAGACGTTCTCACTCATTTGAACGAACTCCTGAAAAGTGAGCTTACTTCTATCAATCAGTATTTCTTGCACTATCGTGTATTAGAAGACTGGGGTGTGGATAAGTTGGCTCAATTGGAGCGGTCCAACTCTATTGATGAGATGAAACATGCCGATGAATTAGCAAAGCGCCTCTTGTTTTTAGAAGGTTTTCCTAATTTTCAGGATATTGGGCATATCAGCATTGGTGAAAATGTCGAAGAAGTCATCAAGGCGGATTTATCCCTAGAGGCGGATACGGCCATTCCTCTCTATAAAAAGGCAATTGAATGCTGTGAAAAAGTGGGAGACTTTGGTACCCGCGATTTGCTTTCTTCTATCCTGAAGCAAGAAGAAGTCCATGCTGATGGATTGAAAACGCAGTTAAGCCTTATCAGTAAAATGGGCATCCAAGGATATATTCAACTTAACAGCGATACCGCCGTTAAATTTGAAGACTAAGATACAAGATATTAGTTTCAGAAAAGGTAGCAGGTTTTATACCCTGCTGCCTTTTTTATTTCAGCTTTCGGTATAGTTAGTGGTTCATTGAAGAGGAATCACATCACTTCAACAAAGTACAAATTCGTAATTATTTTTTAAAAATTATAATGTGGTTATTTTAGTTTTTTCTGACGATTTAAAGGAACGCCATAAAGTTCTAAACGATGATCGACTAAGGTATAGCCCAGACGCTTAGCAATCATCTTTTGTAAAACTTCCATTTCATCATCAGAAAATTCGATGATACGTCCCGATTCAACATCAATCAAATGGTCATGATGGTCTTCTGGTGACGCCTCATAACGGGCGCGCCCGTCACCAAAGTCATGGCGTTCAAGAATGCCCGCCTCTTCAAATAAGCGTACTGTACGATAAACCGTTGCGATTGAGATTCCAGAATCAATCGCTGAGGCCCGTTCATAAAGAGATTCAACATCTGGATGATCTTCGGCCTCGGATAAGACACGAGCAATAACCCGTCTCTGTCCCGTTATGCGCAGACCTTTTTGTGCACAAAGCGCTTCAATATTGATCTGCCGCATCCCCAATCTCCGTCGATTCTTTGTTACCCAATAAAAACCAGAGAAATCTGCGCTGGAAAGGCGCAGGCTCCAATCATTTCTCTTTATAAAATTGGCTTTTATTTTAGCAATTTAAAAACATGCATCGCCCCCGATGCCATGATTTTAATCCCGCAACAGAATAAAGGGTATGAGGTCTCTATTCATAAAAGCCAAGATATATTAACTTTGTTCTATCTGCGGCGATTTGTTTTTGTTAAAAAATTAATCTAATTTTATTAGATTAACGCTTACGACGCTGAGTACCAAGCCCGATTTTTTTAGCTAACGAACGACGCTGATCGGCATAATTGGGCGCAACCATTGGATAATCCGCAGGTAAGTTCCATTTTGCGCGATATTGTTCCGGCGTTAACTGATAATGCGTAGCCAGATGACGTTTCAGCATTTTCAGCTTTTTACCATCTTCCAAGCAGATGATATAATCAGGCTTTACAGAGGCTCGGACAGAAACCGCAGGTTCTGGACGGGCTTCAGGTTCAGCATTGGATTCACTCAAAGCGGCCAAAGCATGATGTACATTCTGAATAAGTTGGGGCACATCAGCGACAGAAACACTGTTGTTGCTGACATGTGCTGAAACAATGTCCGCCGTTAGTGTAATAAGGGTTTCTGACAAAGCATTGTCATCACTCATAAAACAGTCCTTTTTTTAGGAAGAAGGCGTGGGAGACCATTTGTCTCTCTTGGGCTGGATTAACGCTCTTACCCAGAAGAAAGGCCGTAGTCGACCTTCCAACGCTTTACCTTCTTATAATTGAACAAATTCTATAGAAAATGCAACTAAAATTATTAACTACCTTAAATGGCGTCCGCTAAATTATAATTAAACTTAGAGTGATTGCATTGTATAAATCACCATTTAACGATTTATAATAATTGATACGACGGCCAACCTCTCTAAATCCTAAGCTATAATAAAGAGCTAAGGCTGGATTTTTATCTCTAACTTCAAGATGAATACATTTAGTGTCTTCAAAATGCGCTTTTGATATAAGCTTTTTAAGGAGTGCCGTTGCGACACCTTTTTTACGGTATTCAGGTCTTACTGCTAATAATAATAGTTCCGACTCATCAAAAATAGTACGAGATAACAAAAAACCCGCCGGTTTTTCTTTTATTGTTACAACAAGACAATAAACCCCTAACTGCTTCATCATACCGTCGCACTGAGAACGATTCCATGCTTCACAATAAAAAGGATCAAAAGCCGCGGTCATGATAGACATGACATTATCTAGAAGAAGATCACCGCGATCTGAGAATTCAAAATCATTGTTATTAAATGTCATAAAGAAATTTTGGCATCAGGTGCCCGTCCATAAATTGGAGTCGGCGATAAATTTACAAAAGTATTTTCTAAAAATTGTACATCATCAGCCCATGGCCAAGCTTCTACTGATTCGCCATGACCGCGCGCTTCGATTAAGGCTGAGGCACCTGACCCGATAATGATTTCATCTTGCACCCTTGTTGCCGCTACTTCCGGGCGCATAGATTCTAGGTCTGTAAGGGCTTTGAAACGCGCAGGGCTATCGAGGCGGGTAAAGGACTGTATAAATAACTCGCCATGCCCCCCCGTAAAGGCTACGGTTAGATTTGATACGTCAAGTTTGTTGGCAAAAACGGCCCCCGCAACTAAATCTGTAGAAGCATAACCGGTAACGGGCGCATCCCAACCCAGCCCCAAGGCCAACGCGGCGGCTAACCCAACGCGAACGCCCGTAAAACTTCCGGGACCGCAATCAACGATAATATGGTCAGCATGCCCTTTTTCAGGAAGCGCGGCAATCATGGGCAAGAGCTTCTCGGCATGGCCGCGGCCGACCATCTCCTTTTCACAGGCAATCAACGTTTGGCCTTCTAGTAAAGCAACAGAGCAAGCGGCAGTGGCTGTATCAATCACTAGCCGCATCTAGATTGCCCGCACTTCGGTTACTTCAGGCACAAAATGTTTTAATAAAGATTCAACCCCTTGCTTTAAGGTCGCCACAGAAGAAGGACAACCCGAGCAGGCCCCCCGCATAGAGAGATAAACGATACCATCTTCGAATTTCTGAAAAACGATGTCACCCCCGTCACGGGCAACAGCAGGTCTTACCCTTGTCGCGATTAAATCTTTAATCTGAATAACAATATCATTATCTTCGGCTTGCTTTGCGTCAGCTTTTTCTGAAGTTTTAACAAATAGAGGGGCATCTGATTCAAAATGATCTGACAGCACCATAATAACTTTGGGCTCAAGTTCAGACCAAATGCCGGGATTTTCAGCGGTGACAGAAACAAAATCCTGTCCAAAAAAAACGCCCGTCACTGGGCCCAAATCAAATAAGGCAACAGCAAGCGGAGAATCGGCAGCCTCCTCTTTATTGACAAAAAAACAAGAGTCTTGCTCCATCACAGGGCGGTGGAGCAAAAATTTAAGGGTCGCCGGATTCGGCGTATTTTCTGTTTCGATCAACATAAGATAGCATTTGGTGCAGCTACAGGTTGCAATCAAGATTATCTGTTTCAGCTTTTGATATTTTTTCGAATTATTCCATTATTTTGGGGGGCGACCGGCTATTTTTCTTAAAGAAAATAATAATTTATTTAATTAAGAGGATAAGGGGTTGCGTTTTAACCCTCTCGCGCCCATTATTATAGCTGTAAGCATCTGTGCCCGTACTAAACGGGCATATGCACGGAATTTGCGTGTTCCACCGCCATATCTCTGACAGCCGTCTTTGCCATTTTGAGGGTTGAAACAGGCTTCCTCTATGGCGCGTTGCCAGTATTCCACTTCAGATGCCCAGCAGCGACAGGCTTTCCCGTTCACGCAAGCCTGTTTTTTTTCAGGCTATTTGCGAGTTTAACCTCGCTATTCAAGGCGTATTCTCACGCCTATTTCAAAAACAGGAAAGTCTTTTATGACGGAAACACCGGTTTCGTTCAAAACCTTGGGTCTCGACTCGTCTCTTATTCAGGCCTTGGATGCGTTAGGCTATACAACGCCAACCCCTATTCAGGCACAAGCTATTCCGCATCTTTTAGAAGGTAAAGACCTTTGCGGCATTGCCCAGACAGGTACGGGTAAAACGGCCGCCTTTGCGCTTCCTTCTATTCATTATCTTACCACTAATCCGATAGCACGCCCTTCACGGGGTTGCCGGATGCTTATTTTATCACCAACCCGTGAATTGGCCAGCCAGATTGCACGGGCTTGCAATGACTATACACGTCATTTACGTTTGACCGTTAATTCTGTTTTTGGTGGTGTACCCATTGGTCGCCAAATCCGTATGCTGGAACGGGGTACGGATATTTTGGTTGCAACGCCAGGACGGCTTTTAGATTTGATTGATCAGCGCGCTTTAGTGCTGAAAGACGTTGAAGTTTTCGTTCTTGATGAAGCTGACCAGATGCTTGATCTTGGCTTTATTCATGCATTGCGTCGGATTGACAAATTATTGCCGAAACAGCGTCAGACGTTGTTCTTCTCTGCAACAATGCCTAAGTCCATTCAGGAATTAAGCAGCCAGTTCCTGTCGGATCCGGTCACCGTTTCTGTAGCGCCTCAGTCTTCAACGGCAGAACGCGTAGAACAATTCGGTGTTTTTGTTAATCAGCAGGAAAAACAAGCGCTTTTAACGATTACGCTTAAAAGTACGCCGGGTCTTGATCGGGCATTGGTTTTCACGCGGACGAAACATGGTGCCGATCGGGTTGTTCGCCATTTGGAAGCCGCCGGTATTCCTGCCGCCGCTATCCATGGTAACAAAAGCCAGCCACAACGCGAACGGGCTTTGAACGCTTTCCGTAATGGCCGCTTAAAAATTCTGGTTGCAACCGATATCGCCGCACGCGGGATTGATGTTCCGGGTGTCAGCCATGTCTTCAACTTTGAATTGCCGAATGTCGCTGAACAATATGTTCATCGTATTGGACGTACAGCGCGTGCGGGTCGTGATGGACAGGCGATCAGCTTTGTTGCGAATGATGAACGTACCTATCTTCGTTCCATTGAACGCTTGACCCGCGTAAAACTTCAGATTTTACCGTTGCCTGAAAATTTTGTGGTAGAAAAAGAAACGCTGCCTCATCCGGCACCGATGCGTCCTGAACGCAATGAAGGTCGTGGCGGTCGTGGCGGTCGCGGTGGCTATGGTGCAGGGGCACCGAAATCAGGCTTTAATAACAATAATAGTAATGGTAATCGCCCACGCCGTCCGCGTCGTCCTCAGATTAAAGGCGTTCGTGCTGTTGGTCGCGGTTAATACTCTTTATTTTCTCTAGTTTTTTAGAGCCTCTTCCTGATGGGAAGAGGCTTTTTTATTGAAATTCTAAGCCGAAAACCCCGCAGCTTAGGATGGAGTGAAGGCGATAAAGCGATTTTGTCGCTCAACAACTCAATATATTGCCCAATATCGCAAGAAGGATACCGCTAGCCGAACTACAAAAGAGGATAGAGAGCGCAATCGCCTCTATAAAATAAGGATAAATACGCCCGAACTACTGTACAAACCCATATGGATTGAAACGCCTTTCAGGTTATTGGGTTAGCATTTATAGCTGTGATTTGGGTAGAAAGATGCTCGTAGATAGACGAGATCACATTCGCCCTTGAAGTCTAGCAATTTACATTCAAATTTTTAGCAAATGAGGCGAGCGGTTATTACCCTTGTTCTGACTGTAGAAAACCGACATCTGCCCAGAAACTATAGTAAATCGGCATAAGGAAATGAATATGTCGTCATTATGGGATGTTTCACGGCCTTGATAATTTACACCGCACGGACAGACAGAGACTAGGACACATTCTAACGATCGGTCGTGTTCCTCTCGCTGGAGAAAATGGGGCGCTTTAGGGCGGAAGGAATATCAATCCTTATAAAGAACAGCGCTATCTTAGATAAAATATGCCTACCATTCCGATGGTGCTACAGGCTAAAAATAATAAAAACCCAGCTTCACGATTTGATCGAAATCTTAAAAGAGCATTGTTACCATTTTTGGTATCTAAGGTCATAACTTGCCATAAAAAGTGACAAGCTAATGGAAATAACGCGACTAAAGCTAAAAATTGTGGCTGTATTAACCACAAGGCTATGCCCCAAAACAGCAACGCCAAACTATAAAATACAGCAATACCAGCCCGAATATGATTTTTTAAAGCGCGGGCAGAGGATTTAATACCGGCCAAGGCATCGTCCTCAATATCCTGAATAGCATAAATGGTATCAAAACCGATGACCCAGAAAATACTGCCGAGATAAAGAGAAAGCGTAGCAGGATCTAAATAATGTCGAACACCTATACCGCCAACCAAAGCAGCCCAACTAAAAACTAAGCCAAGCCATGCTTGGGGCCACCAGCTGATCCTTTTCATAAAAGGATAAATGGCGACTAATAAAAGGCTGGCTATAGCGACCCAGCGGGCAATATTATTAAAAACACTTAGGCAGCCCAAGCCTGCTAAACAAAGTATGCCCAAAAAGAGATACGCTGATTTAAGTGAAATTATACCAGAGGCCAGCGGTCGATTCCATGTCCGCGCTACTTTTTTATCCAAGTCACGGTCAACAATATCATTATAAATACAGCCTGCAGAACGCATCAAAAAAGAGCCCAGCAAGAGGGCAGGTAATAAAAACCAGTTGGTTATCAAACCGCCGGACAAGGCGACAGCAGCTGCACCGGGCCAAAATAGTAACCAACTTCCAATAGGGCGATCGGCTCTTGCTAAGGAAACATAAGCCCTCACCTTTTTAGGGAGACGGCTTATCAACCCTTTTACCTCGCTATCTGAAACGATTTGAGAATCTGACTCTACCGACACAACGTTGCCTTAAAAAAATTTAGTAAAAATAGGCTACCAGAAAAACAGGGAATTATAGTCTTTCCTTATTATAAATTGGCTATTCCTTATAAAAAAAGCGCTATCTGATGAAATTAATATGAATTTAAAGACATAATCCCGATATCAGCAATTGCCGCTTTAACTATCATGTCCTAGAGCTTCTGTAAAAAATTACAGGATTCATTTTTATTGCCTGCAAGGGCCAATTTCGACCCGGAAAAAACCAATGAACCATCAGCCATCTAAAATAAATGAACAAGATATACCCCCCGTCATTGCCTTGATTATGGGTAGCCAGTCAGATTGGGAAACAATGCATCATGCAGCGGATACCCTAGAAGCCTTGGGCATTCCCTATGAAACAAGGATTATTTCTGCCCATCGTACACCCAAACGGCTGTATGATTATGTCGGTTCTTTGGTAGACAACGGTTTTAAAGGGGTGATTGCTGGTGCTGGAGGGGCGGCACATTTGCCGGGCATGGCAGCGGCTATTACAAGGCTGCCTGTTTTTGGTGTTCCGGTGCAATCAAAAGCCTTAAACGGAATGGATAGCCTCCTTTCTATAGTACAGATGCCGGCTGGTATTCCCGTTGGTACCCTTGCGATCGGTCGAGCAGGTGCTATCAATGCCGCTTTAATATCAGCAGCCATGCTTGCCAATAATGATGCAGCACTGGCCAAGCGATTAGAGGAATGGCGTCATCGTCAAACTGCTGATGTGCCTGATATGCCAAGTGACACGCCAAGGATTGCCTTATGACTAAAACATTTCCGCCCGGATCTAAAATTGGTATTATCGGTAATGGCCAATTAGGCCAGATGATGGCCATTGCAGCTATACAGTTAGGCTATTTTTGTCATATTTACGCGCCTAATCAGCACGGACCTGCGAATATTGTTGCGGCAAAAAGCTTCGTCGGTGACTATGGCGATAGTGATAAGTTGAATGAATTTGCGGCAACAGTCGATGTTCTGACCTATGAATTCGAAAACATCCCGGCTGAACCTCTTATTGACCTTTCGAAACAGATGCCGGTTTACCCCCCGCCGCGTGCTTTGCAAATTGCTCAGGATCGCTTGGTTGAAAAAAATTATGCGGCCGAACAAGGCATTAGACCTGCACCTTTTCGCGCTGTTAACTCTGCCAAGGAATTATCCTACGCGCTTTTGGAATTAGGGGTTCCTGCAATTTTAAAGCAGCGCACCCAAGGCTATGATGGCCGAGGGCAATTTCCTGTCAAGAAAATGACTGATGCCCATTTGGCCGAAATATGGAATAGCTTATCTGTAAAACAAGCCGTTTTAGAAGGCATGGTCAGATTTGAATATGAATTTTCTGTCATTGCCGTCCGTAATGCCGACGGCCAATTTTTGACATGGGACGTTCCTGTCAACACGCATAATAAAGGTATATTAGCGCACTCAGTTGTGCCCGCCAATGAATTTATCCAACAACAAGCCGATGCTGCTATCAAGGCAACCCATAAAATTGCAGATTCACTAGGTTATGTTGGTGTATTGGCCGTAGAGTTTTTTGCGACGCAATTTGGCCCCATTTTTAATGAAATGGCACCCCGTGTCCATAATAGCGGTCACTGGACTATTGAAGGATCAGAAACTTCACAATTCGAAAATCATATTCGAGCAATCTGTGGCCTACCTTTGGGCAGTACTGCCCTTACAGCCGAAAAAGTGGAGATGAAAAATCTTATCGGCACACAGATTAACACATGGGAAAAAATTCTGTCCCATAAAAATGAATATCTTCACATTTACGGTAAAGGAACGCCCCGTCCGGGTAGAAAAATGGGGCATTACACCAAGCTTAGTCGGCGTATTTTCTAAATACAGCCTTATCCATCAAAAAAGGGTGATATTTAAATATCACCCTTTTTTTTATAAAAATGAAAGGTAATGTCTTTCGTTGAAAAGGTTATTTGACGTCTTTGGCTTCGATAACGTCTATCGGTAATCCCGTTTTTTCAAGCTGGGATTTAACAAGAGACGAATCCCCAACGACGACCCAGGAAAGCTTATCAACATTCAGCCAACGGCGGGCAGTTGCCTCTAAATTGGCTGATGTTAGGCCTCTGTAGCGCGTAGCAAGACTATCGAAATAATTATCGGGGCGACCATATAAATCTAAGGTCATCATACCATTTAAAATATCATCACCCGTTTCATAACTTCCGGGTAGTTGCCTAATATCACCGGTTATTGTGTCTTTAAGCTCTTTCTCTGTAATGCCTTTATCTGTCAGGAAACTGACAGTATCGGCTTTTAGAGCTGTAACGGATGGCCCCGTCTGATTAGTCTGTACCGGTGCGACAATCATAAAAGCAGAAGGCCCGACCATCCGCCTGATACGGCTGTGAACACCATAGCTCCAACCTTTTGTCTCACGTAAATCCATATTGAGACGGGCTAAAAATTCACCGCCCAAAATATCATTGGCCGCTGTAAGATCAAATAAGGCACTATCATCGCCCTTCCCTTTCAAAGGAAGGGCCATACCCGACAAAATAACAGATTGCGACGAATTAGGGCGATTAATAAGCAAGATACCAGCTTTGTTATTTTGGGGTAACTTATTAATATCTTTTGATCCGGCTTCCTGTCTGGGATTCTGCCAGCTTCCAAAACGCCGGTTCAAACCAGGTAAAATTTCAGTTAAGGGGCGATCGGAGACAATAAAAATATGCGTTTTATCAGGTCTTAACCACTGATCCTTGAAGGTTATTAAATCGGTTCTTGAAATTTGTTTTACCGATTCTTCTGTTCCAGAGGGACTTAAAACATGGGCATAGGGGTGATCTTTCCCATAGATATTCGTCCCGATGACACGCGAAGCCAATCCTATAGGGGAGCTATGGATTATTGCGATGCTCGCTAATTGCTCGGAACGTACCCGTTCAAATTCCTTGTCAGGGAAAGACGAGAACAATAAAATATCCGATGTTAAATCCAAAGACGCATTAAGATTAGCGCTGGGGCTGCGAAGTGTCATTGTATTACGATCAGCGCCGCTGTCAAAAGAAACAGAAGCGCCTAATCTTTCCCGATCAATGGCTAAATCTATTGCATTTCTATGCTTGGTGCCTTCGCTTAACATCGAAAACATCATGATTTCGGTTCCGGGTAAGCTTTTTGAATCGGCGGCAGTGCCAACATCAAAATCAAAAGCGATCCGCGTTAAAGGCACAGCAGTGCGCTGAGCATAACTTACGGCAATACCATTATTCAATTTGGCATGACTGATTACGGGGAATTTAAGATCGGGAATTTCGCCGATAGCCGGAAAATGGGAACGGTCAACACCCCCTGACGCTAAAACCGGAACAGAGCTATTATGATCGTTGTCATTATTCGCTGTGGTTGCAACCGTTAAGGGCTTTTCTTCCAGCTTATTCCCCGAGCCAGTTCCTTTCAGTTCATCATCAGCTTTTCGTTCTCCGGGCAAAACCATCAGCGCATAGACAGGACGTGACAGCCATTTTTGCAGGGTAGTGGTCACAGTTTGGGGCGTGGCGGTCGCTAACTGCTCCAATTCTTTTTTATAGTGATCTGGGTCATTCGCATAAAGCAGTCCTTCCGCCAAGGTTGGGGCTTGACCACCAAATCCGCCGACCGATTCCAATCCGGCGATTTCTGAAACCATATTTTGAGTGGCGGCACGTTTTACTTCATCTTCACTGGGGCCATGGGCAATATAATCCGCTAAAATTTTGTCCAACCGTTGCGATACATATTGCGGATTAACGCCCGGTTTGACATCTACCGCTATTTCAAACTGACCTTGTTTTTCAAAAGGTTGAACCCCTGCGGTCACACTGACAGCTAGTTGTTCCTGACGCACTAAAATCTGATCCAATCGGGAAGAAGAGAGTCCCCCTAAAACAGCGGCTGCGATATTAAGATTAGCCAATTCTGGCGTGTTAAAACCCGGTATCGTCCATATGCGATAGAGACGAGGAAGCGCGACCTTGTCCGTCAAGACTTCGTCTTTACGTGCGGGCAATGTCCAAATCGGTGAATCAGGATGCACGACATCAGGTCCACGCGGAATATCGCCAAAATATCGGGTCACCAGCGTTTTGGCTTTATCAACATCAATGTCGCCCGCTAACACTAAAACAGCATTATTGGGGCCATAATTCTGACGGAACCAATCTTTAACGGTATTAAGGCTGGCGGCTTCTAAGTCAGCCATCGAACCAATGGTCTCGTGATGATAGGGGTGGCCTTCAGGGGTTAACGCTGCCGTCTGGGCATATTTTACCAAACCATAAGGCTGGTTATCCCCTTGCCTTTTTTCATTTTCGACGACGCCCCGTTGATTATCCAGTTTTTGTTGGGTAATGCCGCCTAAAAGATGCCCCATACGATCGCTTTCGAGAAACAAAGCTAAATCAAGAGCTGGGGTAGGCACAGTCTCAAAATAATTAGTGCGGTCGAACCATGTTGTTCCATTATCATCTGTGCCGCCGGCCTGACGTAAGGGTTCAAAAAAATCACCATGCGTATTTTCAGAACCGCTAAACATTAAATGTTCGAATAAATGGGCGAAACCTGTTTTCCCAGCGGGCTCGTCCTTTGAACCGATATGATACCAGACAGAAACACCGACGACAGGTGATTTATGATCTGAATGCACTAAAACGCGCAAACCATTGGGCAGCGTAAAAGACTGCCATGAAAGATTTATTTCGCTTGCTAAAGTGGATAACGCTACGGGTTTATCGTTTTGAAGCGTCTTTGAGGGTGCTGCATGAAGGGATAAGGGGCTAAGGGCAGTAGTCGCTAACCCTAATAAAGTTAGCCAACGATAAGGGACACCCATAAAAAACTCCTCGTTAACCGTCCAAATGCGATAAATTTTAATACATAAAAACAAAAAATATCTTCTGTCCAAGCAGAATGAACAAGCTTGGAAATGAAGTTTACATTCCTTTTACGTTTACTGTATTTTTTCACTCTCTACTTGCGTAACAGGTAAACCTGTTTTTTCAAGCTGAGGTTTAACAAGCGCCGCATCACCCACAACAACCCACGATAATTGATCTGCTTTTAACCAGCGACGTGCCGTCTCATCTAAGGCTTCTGTTGTTAAAGCGCGATAACGCGCGTTTAAGGTATCATAATAGTTGTCGGGACGTCCCATTAACGCCAATTCGATCATTCCACCTAAAATATTGCTGCTTTTTTCATAAGTGCTTGGAGTGCGACGAATAATATTGGTGACCGTCTCTTTTAATTCTTCTTCTGTTATCCCCTTATCTGTTAAAAAATGGGTCAGATTGTCTTTTAAAGCTGTAATGGAAGCCCCTGTCTGATTAGTCTGAACAGGCGCAGAGATCAGAAATTCAGAGGAAAGCGTTCTTGCACTGACACTACTCCCGACCCCGTAACTCCATCCTTTTGATTGTCTCAAATCCATATTAAGGCGAGAGGTGAAATTACCGCCTAAAATAACATTCGCTACATCAAGATCGAATAACGCGTCCTGATTTTCTTTTTCTCTCAGAGGTAGAATAGTGCCTGCCATAATGACTGATTGGGGTGATCGCGGACGGTTAATCAGCAAAATATCGGATGCAGGATTTTCAGAAGAGGCCTTTGCGGCTTTCGTATCGGCAGCCTTTAAAGGCACAGTCCATCCCCCTAAACGGCTATTCAGCTCTGGGATAAGTTTTGATAAAGGCTGATCAGAGACAATAAAAATATGCGCTTTATAGGGATGCATCCATTTTTCCCTAAAGGCGATCAAATCTTCACGTGTAATCTTTTGGATGGTTTCTTCTGTTACCAGATGCCGATAAGGATGCCCTACTGCATAAAATTTTTGATGCATGGCCCGTGCAGCCAACCAGCGGGGGGATTGTCGGTTAGCCGAGAGGTTAGCGAGCGCTTTTGCCTTGAGGCGCGTCAATTCTTCTTGGGGAAAAGTCGAAGAAAACAGCATCTCGGATGCCAGATCGGCAGTATCCTTAAAGGTAACACTGGGGCTAACAAAACTCATTGAACTATAATCGTCGCCTGCGCCAAAACTGACAGAAGCGCCTAATCGTTCTTTGGCCATAGCAAGATCAATGACATTTTTGTTTTTTGTGCCTTCAGAAAGCATCGAAAGCATCATGCTTTCTGTCCCGGGTAAGGCTGTGTCTGCCGTTATGCCCCCATCAAAACTCATCAGAACAGCGGTAAGTGGCACCGCTGAACGCTGGGCATAACTAATTTTGATACCGTTCTTTAATTGACTGTGAGTGATAATTGGAAAGCGAACATCCGGCACGTCACCCACGCCCGGCATCGGCGAACGCTTGTTTTTCTCTGTTTTAACAGCCTCCGAAGATAGGGATGCGTCTGTTTTTCCTTGCGCTTGCCTTTTTCCGGTTAAAGCTGATTGCGATTCTGGATAGGACTGTTGTGCACCCGGTAGAATAGTTAAGGCATAAACAGGACGCGATAGCCATTTTTGTAAGGCGTCTTTCACATCCTGAGGGGAAACCGTCGCTACTGCCTGTAAAGCTTTTTTATAATAATCAGGGTCTTTAAGATAAAGTAATCCTTGGGCTAATATCGGGCCTTTCGTGCTAACAGATTCCGTTACACTGCTTGATAAAATACCCATAGCCGAACGACTTACTTCATCTATTGTCGGCGCTTCTGTCAAATAATCTGATAAAATTTTATCTAACCGTTGCGAAACATATTGAGGATTAACCCCCGGTTTCACCGTGACCGAAACGATAAAGCGCCCCTGCCCTTCAAAGCTTTGGGTATTGGCGCTGACATCGACGGCTAATTGTTCTTGATGAACCAGAATTTGATCTAATCGCGAAGAGGCTAACCCGCCCAGAATATCGGCCCCTATACTTAAGGGAATTAGGTCGGAGCTATGATAGCTGGGAATACTCCATGCACGATAAATTTTTGAAAGGGCTACTTTATCGGTAAGGATTTCATCCTTACGCTTGGGAAGGGTCCAAATAGGTGTATCGGGATGAACGACGTCGGAGCCACGCGGAATATCTCCGAAATATTGGGTTACCAAAGTCTTGGCCTTAGCAACTTCAATATCACCCGCTAACACTAAAATAGCATTATTGGGGCCATAATTTTGATGGAACCAATCTTTGACCATATCCAAACTAGCGGCATCTAAATCTGCCATCGAACCGATAGTTTCGTGATGATAGGGATGACCTTCAGGGGTTAACGCTGAGGTTATGGCATAGCTGACTGCACTGTAAGGACGATTATCTCTTTCGCGCTTTTCGTTTTGAACAACAGCGCGCTGATTGTTAAGCTTTTCCTGTGTAAGCCCCCCTAGAAAATGACCCATACGGTCACTTTCCATATATAAGATACGATCAAGAGCAGGTGTAGGAATAGTTTCAAAGTAATTGGTACGGTCAAAATTGGTGGTGCCATTACTATCTGTGGCACCCGCTTCCCGTAAAGGTTTCCAAAAGCTCCCCGAGATATTTTCAGAGCCTTCAAACATTAAATGTTCAAAAAGATGGGCAAAACCTGTTTTTCCGGTAGGCTCGTCTTTTGATCCGATATGATACCAGACGGACACGCCGACTACGGGTGCTTTATGATCGGTATGAACTAATACCTGTAACCCATTATCAAGCGTGAAAGATTGCCAAGGAAGGGTAATCTGGTTAGCTAATTTTAATAAAGAAATAGGTGATTTTGCCTTATGTTTTGTCGGTTCTGTGGCCTTAAGCGCAACCGGACTGATAATAGTGGACGTTAGAACTAAACAAGCCCAAAAATGGCTTAATTTCTTCACAAAATTACCCTGCTCATTGAATAAAAATATAATTAAAATAAAATAATAAGTAATTTTTATTTGTGTTCATAATAAATATTTAATTTTTATTATCAAACAATATCACTCAAATGAAATCATAAATTTTTAACAAGCAATACTTGAGTTGTCCGATCGCGCCCCCCATCTTGCCCATTAAGTCAGGAGACGATCTATGAATTTTGAAAAGTTAACCGATCGGGCCAAGGGCTTTATTCAATCAGCGCAGACGGTAGCCATCCGCCTTAATCATCAAAGAATTGCGCCTGAACATTTGCTCAAAGCTTTATTGGAAGATGAACAGGGTATGGCATCCGGCTTGATCCGGCGTGCTGGGGGTGATCCTACCATTGCGGTTCGGGAAACGGATGCCGCACTTTCAAAAATTCCTTCCGTATCAGGTAGCGGGGCCAATACCCCCCCCGGCTTGGATAACGATGCTATCCGTCTTTTAGATCAGGCCGAACAGGTGGCGACCAAGGCCGGTGATTCTTATGTCACGGTTGAAAGATTACTTTTGGCAATGACTTTGTTGCCGGAAACGACCGTTGGTAAAATCCTGAAGGATGCGGGTCTTAAGGCTGAAGCTTTAAATACAGCCATCAATGAATTACGTTCTGGACGGACGGCAGATACAGCCAGTGCCGAAGATCGTTACGATGCTTTGAAAAAATTCGCCCGTGACTTAACCGAAGCTGCCCGCGAAGGTAAGCTGGATCCTGTTATTGGACGGGATGAAGAGATTCGGCGTACCGTTCAAATTTTGGCACGTCGCACCAAAAACAATCCCGTTTTGATCGGTGAACCGGGCGTTGGTAAGACGGCTATTGTTGAAGGGCTGGCCTTAAGAATAGTCAATGGCGACGTTCCAGAAGGCCTGCGCGATCGCGTTTTAATGGCGCTTGATATGGGCTCTTTGATCGCAGGTGCCAAATATCGGGGCGAATTTGAAGAGCGCTTAAAAGGCGTTTTAGATGAAGTAAAGCAGTCTGATGGTCAGATAATTCTCTTCATTGATGAAATGCATACCCTTATCGGGGCGGGCAAATCAGATGGCGCCATGGATGCTGGCAATTTATTGAAACCGGCTTTGGCGCGGGGTGAATTGCATTGTATCGGCGCGACCACGCTTGATGAATATCGTAAATATGTTGAAAAGGATCCTGCTTTGCAGCGTCGTTTTCAGCCTGTGTATGTTGGCGAACCTACGGTTGCCGATACGATATCGATTCTCCGCGGATTGAAAGAGAAATACGAAGCGCATCATGGTGTTCGGATTACTGATGCGGCCCTTGTTTCGGCGGCGACGCTTTCCAATCGCTACATTACCAACCGATTTTTACCGGATAAAGCCATTGATTTGGTGGATGAGGCCGCCAGCCGTCTGCGGATGGAGGTAGATTCCAAGCCAGAAGAAATCGAATCCCTCGATAGACGGATTATTCAGCTTAAAATCGAACGGGAAGCGCTTCGTAAAGAAGATGATGAGGCTTCACGCGATCGACTTAAAACCCTTGAACATGATTTGGGCGATCTGGAGCAACAGTCATCGGAATTGACGGCGCGTTGGAAGAATGAACAGGACAAAATCAAGGCAGAAGCCCGGTTAAAAGAAAAGCTGGATCATGCCCGTATTGCCCTCGAACAAGCTGAACGCTCTGGCGACCTGACAAAAGCAGGTGAGCTTAGCTATGGCATTATTCCACAGCTGGAAAAGCAGCTTAGTGATGCGCAAAATGAAGCGCAGGGCGCTATGCTGCGGGAAGAAGTCACCAGTCAGGATATTGCCTCGATCGTTTCGCGTTGGACAGGTATTCCCGTTGATAAAATGCTGGAAGGCGAACGCGAAAAACTTGTCCATATGGAAGATATTCTGGGTAAAAGGGTTATTGGACAAGCAGAAGCGGTCAAGGCTGTTAGTCGGGCTGTCCGTCGTTCACGCGCCGGTTTACAAGATCCGAACCGACCGATGGGCTCTTTCCTGTTCCTCGGTCCTACCGGTGTTGGTAAAACCGAACTCACAAAAGCGCTGGCAAGCTTTCTGTTCGATGATGATCGCGCCATGGTGCGCATTGATATGTCAGAATTTATGGAAAAGCATGCGGTTGCGCGTTTGATCGGGGCACCTCCGGGATATGTCGGCTATGAAGAAGGCGGGGTGTTAACCGAGGCTGTCCGTCGTCGGCCTTATCAGGTCATCTTGTTTGATGAAGTCGAAAAAGCCCACCAGGATGTCTTCAATATCTTGCTTCAAGTATTGGATGATGGCCGTTTGACCGATGGTCAAGGACGGACAGTTGACTTTTCCAACACGTTAATCGTCCTTACTTCAAACTTAGGGGCACAATATCTTGCCAATCTGAGCGATGATGAATCAGTGGAAAGTGTCGAGCCTAAAGTTATGGAAGTGGTTCGGGCCCATTTTCGGCCAGAATTTCTAAACCGACTTGATGAAATCATTCTGTTTCATCGGCTGGGTCAAGAGCATATGGGGCCGATTGTTGATATTCAGGTCAATCGCCTTTGCAAATTGCTGGCAGATCGTAAAATTACCCTTGAGTTATCGGATAAAGCACGCGCATGGTTAGGGCGTGTCGGATATGATCCTGTCTATGGCGCACGGCCGCTAAGGCGAGCAGTCCAAAGATATCTTCAAGATCCTTTAGCAGAAGAATTACTAAAGGGTGAAATCCACGATGGACAGACAGTAAAAGTTGACGAAGGTGATAGCCATTTAATCTTCAAGACTGAAGAATCAGTTCCGGCTTAACCGGTAAAAAATAGTTTTATAGAAAAGCGGGTCATCCTTATTGATGGCCTGCTTTTTTATGGAATAAAGAAAAACATGCGCATGGAAAAAATTATAGGGCGATTTTTAAAATCGCCGATTAATCCTGTTATTTTTATACAGCCAACGCCGCCCGATAACGCATGATTGCAGTTCATTATTCTGCCAGATGTCAATGCCCGCAAAACCCGATACCGCAGGTAAGGCACGAAGGGTTTTAGCCTTAATTCCTCCTAAAGCGATGATTGCAGGCTTAATAAAACGGCTAAGCTGGAGAAATTTGACGCGACCTAAAGGTGCTTTTCCCGGATGTGAACGCGTAGCAAAAATAGGCGATAATAAGACTAAATCACATTTTTGAGCGGTAGCAATATCATATTGATTATGGATAGCCTTGCTACGAAGTAAAGGACGAGCTGTTCTTTTCAGAGAATTTGAACCGTGAACGCCATCGGCTCGCCAGGCTGCTGCCCGTTGGGGCGAATCAGCAAGAAATAAAATTATATTTCTTTTTTTGGCTATTTTTTTTATCTTAAAAAATAATTTTTTTCTATCTTTTAATGGTAAATAATAATGTCTAAAAATGATACCGCTATGTCGTGGTAAGCGTTTTATGGCGGGTATCAGTGATTCCCCGAGGCGCTCATCTGTCATTAGCCATAGGCTTGGTAAAAATTTTTTTGTTTTTCTATTCATATTCTATTCCGAAAAAATCCATTATGAAGTAGAAAATGCTGCATAAATGCAGCACTGTTCAAAAAATGAATATTATTTTTCTTACTTTTATTAGAAAAATTCCCAGAATGGATAGTACCATACTAGAAAATTTTCTTAGAAAACTCCAAAATTAAGCTATGAAACTGTCCCTAGCGATTAGCGATCGACAAGAATCAAGACATCATCGCGGATGTGTGCGATGTCTTGAAGACGCAATCGGCTTGTTTGAATGGCGCTTTGTTGGGCTGAAAATTGAACAGGTTCATATTGCTTACATGACGTCGGAAGGCAATATTCTAGCCGTAATCGGTGAGAATGTTGGCGATCATCTGATGTCTTATCTGGATGTCCGTAATATTTTACGCCATGCTATTATATTAAGTGCGGATAGTTTAATCGTTGCCCATAATCATCCAAGTGGAGATCCTACGCCTAGCTATATGGATAAGGAAACAACAAGGCGATTAGCCCTTGTTACCCGAATGGCAGGTATTCAATTAATTGATCATTTAATTTTTGCTAATAAAAAATGTCAGAGCTTTCATAGCATTGGTTTGCTCTAAATACCCCCCTCAAAAAAAACAGGAAGAGCCCTTATTTCAGACCTCTTCCCGTATAATAAAAATTTATTTTTACTAATAATGCCTTACTAAGATTCAGGTTTTTCTAGCTCGCCCTCACTATTGAGGACGCCTTGATTATTGGTTAACGGCTTAGGGGGCTGTACGGGCTGTGGAGCCTCGTTACTATTATTTAATTTAGCATCCTTTTCATGGGATAAATCCCCGCCCTTACCAATTTCAGCACGGATACCCGTCACATCTCCAATATGCTGGATAATACCTTTTGCCCGAACAATTCTTGGGGTTGGTGCCGTACCACTGAGGCGTTCACGTTCTATTTGATCCTTATCACGTGACCAACCACCGCCTAAGGCCAAGAAAATTCTGATCTGGTCATCAGAAATCCTGCCATCGGCAGACACAAGTTGTTGCTCATACTGTAACAAACTGCGATCTGCATCCAAGACAGGTAAGGCGTTGATGCGACCCAGCGAAAAAAGACGATGAATGTCTTTATCGGCGGCATCGGCACGGTCACGCGCTAAAGCGACTTGTTCGCGATAGTCGAGATCATGCGAATAAGTGGTTAAAGCAGCTTCAGTTTCCTTGATAGCATTTAATACTGTTTGATCGAATTGAGCAGACGCTATACGAGTTTCTGCTCTGGCAGCCAGAATTTCAGCTCTTGCTCTATTCCGATTAGGTACCTGCCACGTCACCCCAGGCCCTAAATTGAATTCTCGGGTATGACCACCGAACATATGGTTAGCCATACCCGTTGAACCGGCAGCGGCCCCCAGTGTGATTTTAGGCCACATCTCACCCATAGCCACACCGATTTCGGCAGTTGCCGATTTCAAATGATATTCGGCACTACGGACGTCGGGACGGCGGTTTAACAAAGTCTCACCATCACCTACAGGTATAGGCTGCCGCAAGATAGGCTCTTCCTCGCAATTCGCGACTTCTGCCGGAAATTCAGCCGGCGGTCGGCCAGTTAGAACAGCTAAACTGAAAAGCGCAACCTGTTTTCGTGCAATCTGTTGAGGCAATGCGGCTTTGATCTGGGCTTCCAAAGCCATCTGACGTCTAACATCGGTGACCATCGCACGGCCTGTTGAACGCATACGCGAAATCAAAGAAGCAGAACGTTCAGAAAGCGCGATCAATTCTTTGGTAATAGCGATATCATGACCAGTGGCACATACTTCGACATAAGCTTGTGCCGTGTTGGCAGCCACTGTGATACGGACCATATCATAGGCTGAACGATTGGCTTCTTCATCGGCATTTGCCGCCTGAATTGCCCGTTTCAGCTGCCCCAGATAATCGACCTGATAGGAAATAATCGCATCTAAAGAAGTAGCGAAAGCATCAGGAATATGGGGCCTGTTGGCACTATTAACCAAATATCTTTGATCCGAAAATTCGATATAGTTTGCCCATGTATTCAGATTAGTGCCGATACGCTTGGCATCCCGTGCCCGCGCCAAAGCGGCTGTAGCCCGTGTGATATCCGCTGCAGCTACTTTTAAATCATTATTATGGGTAAAAGCTTCCTCGATAAGTTTGTCCAGCTGAGGCTCATCATAGAGATGCCACCAATGATCCGGCAGGTCAGGCATCCTCGTAAAAGCCTTATTCTGGCTACTAACGAAATTGCCCTTTGCTGTAGGACGTTCAATAGCCGCCTTATCAGAACGCTTATACTTAGGTCCTAGTACACATCCAGCCGTTAATGATGCCAAAATTGTGACCGTCAGCAGGGATATCCGCTGCAATTTCACCGTGCATGCTCCTCAGCCTTGACGTTCTTCACCTTCTCTTGATGCGTAACAGATGTTGTCTGATGAACTGACTGATTATGTACTGTCGTATTGGGAGCCGTATGAGAGGATGTCTTATTGATAGTCTCAGATGTATTCGTAGTAATATGCGTCGTACTACTCATCTCATTATTTCCAAGAGTATTAACAATACTATCCGAAACAGTGTTGTCATCCAAGATAGCAGGTACACCGCCTGTAATAACCGGAGGCAATATAGGACGAATATGAGAGTTATAATGCACCGAAACTGTAGCTGTCCGCCCTGCCACTAAACGAATGCCTTCTGGTACATGGTCAATTGTAATACGAACCGGAATACGTTGCGGTAAACGCACCCAAGTAAAGGTCGGATTAACATTAGCCATCAAGGAAGACGTCGCGTTTAATTCACGATCCGCAATACCGCGCGCCATTGAATCAACATGACCTTCGATAATGCGTTTTTCACCCATAAGTCGAATAGAAACTTTATCCCCTATACGGATACGCGGTAATTTTGTTTCTTCGAAATAACCGACAATACGTAAAGAGCGACGATCCAAAAGCGCAAATTCAGGTCGGCCTGCGGTTGCATAATTTCCGGGTCTTAAGGAGAAATTCGTAATCCAGCCATCAACAGAAGCCCGAACAACAGAACGGACGACGTTAACACGTGCTGTATTGAGATTAGCCTTGGCACGCTCTAATTCCGCTGCCAACTCGTCAACTTTAGAGGCGCCTTGCTCTAAAATTTCGGTCGAGACCAAATCACCTAACCGGATATTACGCCGGTTTTCACGTTCAGCTTGTTCCAGACGGGAAGCAACATTGGCGACTTCCGCTTCTGCAGCCTCTAAAGCCAGACGAAAGCGAACACGATCGACGACAAAGAGAGGGGTTCCAGCCGTCACATACTGGTTCTCTCGGACGAGAACATCAGTGACCAGTCCAGATACATCAGGCGTTACGTTTTCAACATCGACCTGAACACGACCATCACGTGTCCATGGTTCACGTTCATAATAAAACCACATGCGTAAGCTGACCCAAACAGCCACCAAAACGACAAATAGCGTTACGAGAACGCGCAGGACGGATCTCCGATCCATGTCCCCCCCTACAAGCGAAAAAAGGCGACAGGGTTACCGGCTACAGAAATATAGCCGGTAATCATACCCCAAATAACAATCAGCAACGCGGTGTCAAATAATCCACGATGCCAGACGAAACGATAAAGATTAAGTTTACTCAAAATCACTGAAATGAGTTGGGTAATCAATATCGAAATGGCAGCACCCACGACGAGTGGATGCATATAAACACCGACAACATCAAATTCTCCGGTTATCATGCCAACCTCCGTTGTTTGATGAATCCTGGTGCTTCAGGAAACATGTTGCGACGAAGACTTACCAGCGCTGTCAGACCTTCACGACGATCTATCGAATTATGCAAGTCAACAAAACTATCAATGACCTTATCTATATCGGTCAGGATAGCCTCTGATGATTCCATATTAGGAGAATGGGACAGTTCATCATAATAACCGGCAATAGCTTGAGCCAAAGTCGTTATTTGATGTCGAACTGTCTCATCAACGCGGGTGGCTAGTTGACGTAAACGAAGCATACAAATTCCGATACGCAAATCCCGAATACCATCGTCCCGAATACCCGTCTGATCAGGGCTTATAGCAGATATGCGCGGTGCCATGAGGCCAATACGATCCAGCATACGGCTTGACCAGTCAACGATATCCGGTGTTCCAGGTCTTCTTAACGTAGAAGCAAGATCGCGCCATCCCGACTGTAACAGACGCCGTATCATCATATCGGCACCGATAACACGCATCACTTTTATACCGATAAGCGAACCACCGACGCCCGCAACGATGGCGAGACCATTATTAAAATAAAGCTCAAAATCAGCTGAATAAGCAGGATGAATGGCCATCGTCAGGTTAAAAACAACGATAAAAGGCCGGACTGTCGGTAAATATTTTTGATCGGCAGTCAAATAGCCAGTCACAAATAAGACAGGGAACAATGTCAGCATCACCAATTCAAATTCATGAATTTGTGTCATGACAGCAAAAAGATAGAATCCAGCTAAAACAACGCCAATAAAGGCCCCAATCAAATAATTGGTTTGCGTCTTAATAGGATCACCACCTTGCGCCGACAACCCAAAAGACATGACCGCCATCAAACAGCCCGTTGCACCATTAGGCCAGCTTGTTCCGATCCAAAAACAAGAGATCATCATAACGATGGAAAATAACGTAAAAGCCGTCAGGGCTGCCATACCATAATCGCGATGCATAGAACGAACACGATGGGCACTACTTAAGGCTGCAATCATCGCAGGCGGATGTTCATCTGGATGACTAACGGCTTCGACAAGTAAACGCGTTGATTGTAGAGCTTCGATCAGATGACGCAGTCGCCCGATCATATTAAGTTCTAATAACTCCCGCCAATTCTCAACAGTTAGTTTTTCACCTAAAACATTTCCACGCGCAATAAGACGACTAGCTTCTGCTGCATCATCGGCTGGAGGCGCAATAACCCATTGTCTAACGGATTCGACGTAAGCCGTGATTTCTGATGACATACCACCGGCATCATCAATTTCACGCGTCCGATCTTCCATGGCAGCAATGACCGGCATTAGAAGAATAATTTGATCCTGAACCGCAGCGAGTGCCATACGCGTGGGCCGTAGGCCGCTGGTATCATAAGGAATATGCGTTCCAAGAAAATGAACATTGGTTAGATCGACCGTAAGATGCTGACGATCAGCCTCATCAATGTCGGTCATATCACCGGCCAAAGCATGGTTAGCCCAACGTTCACAGTCTTTAAGAATTTGATCAAGCTGCTTGGCTAAAAGATTAGTGACGGAATGGGGAAAAAGAACACTATGAACAAAACCCGCCGAGACCACGCCGAAACAAATTTCCTGAACGCGGAGCGAGGCGATATGAAAAATATTAATAGGGGTTTCTACGCTGAGAAACCCAATGACCGAAGCCGTAACAATACCCAGAAAAAAGATATAAGAACGGGGTGAGCGATCTAGCATGACGACAAAGATGCAGAAAGACACCCATAAAGCCAAAATCATGCAGAGAAAAAGCGGGGCGTTATCAAATTTGGGTACAATCGCTAAAACAAAAGTAGCCCCCAAGAAAGAACCGATCACGCGGTAAAAAGACTTGGAGCGAATGGCGCCCGTTAACGGATGGCTGACAACATAAACAGTTGTCATAGCCCAAAAAGGCCGTTCAAGCCCAATGCGCATGGAGACATAGAGACCCAGCATCGCGGCTATATAACAATTAAGCGCAAAGGCCGCCTGCCGTAAATTAAACAGCATCACAGTGACCTATATTGATTAAAGGCAGCTATAGCCAAAAAGCTATATCCCGACCCAAAAAAAACGGCATAATTTTTTAAAGCGGTACTATCATTCATAGTAGGCAGACAACCACCCATCAAGAAAGCTTCCTATCCCATTTCAAAGAATAGGTGATGAAAGCTTCCCTAGTCCTGTCAGCCCCCTTTAATCCAGCAATTTTATACAGTCACTTAAATTTTAATAGGATTAAAACGCCAATTACTTATAAAAAGATAGATAAAGTAAGGTTTTATTTTATAAAAAAGAAACAAAAAAACCCTACAAATACAAGAGAATCGCTAAAACGTTTGATAGGTTATATTTTTTCCTACAAAATTTTCGATTGATAATTTAAGAAAAAATTAAACGCGATAAATTTGATCCTGAAAATATATATCCTTAAATTGTTAAAAAATTTTAAGGTTAGCGCTTTTTTCCTACTAGCATTTTTTGTTAAAATTATTTTTATCGAAAAATTTTCGACTGAAAATGGCTAATGAGTTAAGAAGGAAAACGGTTTCTATAAAAAAATTTATTGGTAAAGGCTGATTATTAAATAAAGCTCTTGTGCAACATAATCAAAACCTATTGTCTTTCCTTGTTTTATGTTTCGTTCAATCTTCAACAAATAGTCTATTAATCGCCCAAGCTCTTGTCCTCTCCATTGACGAAGATGTTGAGCAATTGCCCTCTTTTCTTTCCAAAAAACCTTCTTTCCAGCCCCTTCAATCACTTTTTCGATGGTGGAACCCTGTGTTATTTGAGCGGAAAGTTCTGACAAGAGTAAGGCGCGGCGTATTAAAATACGGAGTATAGCAATAGCCTCTATTCCCGAATCCGAAAGTTCCAAGAGGCTTTGTTTAGTATGAAAAAGACTTCTGGAAAAAAAACCTTCTACACATTGGGAAAGATTTCCCTCATGATTATCGGCGCTTAGAAGGTCCACTGAATTGTGATCCAATGTTACGATGTTATCGGGGGAAGCGTCTAGGTATAAGGCATATTTTTCTATTTCCAGATCGAACAATGCACAATTATTTTCAGCATATCGTACTAAGCGTTGCGCAATATCAGGAGGAATCGCTAAACCCTTTTGTCTTCCCAAATCCATGACCAAACGTATGGCATTTTCACCTTCAGGTGGATAACTCGCATACGCCAAAATATTGGGCGCAGGTAAAGCCGTTTTGAGTAGTTTTGAATCGCGCTTCAAATTTCCGGTTATTATAATAACGGAATTATTTATATTCTGTATGGGAAGCAGTAATTTCAAAGCCGCTGTCGCTTCATCACCCGCCACTTCGGCACGGACATAGCACGAAGCGCTGAATAACGAAATCGAGGCCGCTTCATCGGCTAGCGTGGCAGGATCATTCCTGAGCATCGCCCCCGTCAGTTCTATTCGTTCGATGCTGGGGGCTATTTTGTCAATCTGATCAGCGATTGCCCGTGATTGGGCAACATCAGGCCCATAGAGCAGCAGGATAACTTTTTCGCCCTTTCCTACGGCTTCTATGGCTTTATTGACCTGAGAGCGATTGCTTTTCACTGATTTTGTGAAGGGGTCTGAGGTTTTTCTACTTCATTCTGAGCCTTATCGGGGCTGACCGTCGTATTTTCTACTTTTTGATCCGCCTGATTGCGACGCTCGGCATAAAGTGCAAGATGCGTAATAATTTGATTGGCAACATTTTCAGTTATCTGTTGAAGTGCCGTATCTTCTGCCGCAATCGTAGCATATTCAGAACTGACCACATCAATACCGGCATCTGATACCGCCGTAGAATCAACGACAACCTGATTATTGCGTAAATTGATTAGCCTATAACGTGCCCGCAATGTCCGCCGTTCGCGGTTAACGGTATTATCGGTACGGATACCTAAACCATCAATACGATCATCAACCTCGACTTCCAGCTGATACTGAGGCGTCATGCCATTTTCAGATAACAGCCTATCTTGCAAGGCACCATGCAATAAATACCCTGATTTACCTGGAATAGAGGCCACGTGAATAGTGCCAAGCATCTTAGCAACCGGCCCGGATTTACCCCCTTTATAAAGGGGATGCAAACCACAAGCGGGAAGCGGCATACATAAAAACAGAAGAAGCGCTATTTTGGACGGCTTGCTAAGATGCAGCATATCAATGGCCTTTATACTACCAGATTAACGAGCCGGTTCGGCACAACAATCACCTTTTTAGGCGATTTGCCGTCCAGCATCTTTATAACCTTAGCAGAAGAAGTTGCTAATTTTTCGAGTTCGTCTTTGGATGTTGTGCGGCTTACCGTTAACGTATCCCGCAGTTTACCATTGACCTGAACGGCAATAACGATTTCGTCTTCTATCGTCATAGCAGGATCGAAATCCGGCCATGATGTTTCAGCAACGAAGCCGTCTTCCTGAAGAATATCCCAGGCTTCTTCGGCCAGATGGGGCACCATAGGGGCGACCAAACGCAATAGGATACGGGAGGCTTCCCGACGGCTGGCAGAAGGTTTGGCTTTTTCGATAGCATTAACCAGATCATGGATTTTGGCGACTGCTTTATTGAAGGAAAGATCCTCAATAGCGGTCCCAATATCTTTGATCGCACAGTGCAAACGACGAAGCAAATCCCGATCTTCGCCGGAAGTTTTATCCAAAGCAAAGGCACTAACGCGCCAAAGTCTCTGCATAAAACGCCAACATCCTTCAATACCCGATTCAGTCCATGCTAAGTCACGTTCCGGCGGGCTATCGGACAACATAAACCAACGAACAGCATCGGCACCATACTGATCTAAAATCGGTGCGGGATCGACGACATTCTTTTTTGATTTTGACATCTTTTCCACACGGCCAACATTAACAGGGCCACCTTCAGTGGTTAAAAGAATACCTTCCTCGTTTTTATGGATTTGTTCCGGCGCTAACCAATGCCCTTCCGCATCTTTGTAGGTTTCATGGGTAACCATGCCTTGCGTAAATAAACCTGTAAAAGGCTCTTTTATATCAAGACGTCCGATAGACTGTAACGCTCTTGTCCAGAAGCGCGCATATAAAAGATGCAAGATCGCATGTTCTACCCCCCCAATATATTGACCAACAGGGAGCCATTTTTCGGCAATTTTTTTATCAAAAGGCTGATCGGAAGGTTGGCTGGCAAAGCGTATAAAATACCAAGATGAATCAACAAAGGTGTCCAGCGTATCCGTTTCCCGACGGGCTGGTTTTCCACAACAAGGACAATTAACGTTTTTCCATGTCGGATGCCGTTCTAGGGGGTTACCAGGTTTATCGAAACTGACATCATCGGGTAAAGTAACCGGAAGCTGTTCCCGTGGGACAGCAACGGGCCCACAGCTATCACAATGAATAATAGGGATCGGCGTGCCCCAGTAGCGTTGACGGGAAACCCCCCAATCTCGCAACCGGAAAACCGTTGTGCCTTTGCCCCATCCTTCCTTTTCAGCCCGCTGAATGACGGCTTTTTTAGCGTCTTCATAGGCCATACCATCCAAGAAGCCGGAATTGACCATGATGCCCGGGCGGCTGTCTGCTTTGTCAGCAATTGGTTCATGCGCTTCTTCTGGAGACGGCGCCACTACACGGGTGACAGGCAAATTATACTTACGGGCAAAATCCAGATCCCGTTGGTCATGGGCAGGGCATCCAAAAACAGCCCCGGTTCCATAATCCATGAGAACAAAATTAGCGATAAATAAGGGTAATTTACGGTTTTTATCAAAAGGATGCGTTAACGAGAGACCTGTATCAAAACCCTTCTTTTCAGCGGTTTCAACATCTTCAGTCGCCGTTCCCATCTGCTGACAATCAGCAATAAATTCAGGTAAGCCTGCCATTTTTTCAGCAAGCGCCTTCGCCAGAGGATGGTCACAGGCGATAGCAACAAAGCTGGCCCCAAATAACGTATCAGGACGTGTCGTGAAAACTTCGATTTGATCAAAACCTTCAGGGGCTTTGTCAAAATGAAAGTGAAATTGCATCCCTTGGCTACGACCAATCCAGTTTTCCTGCATAGCGCGGACTTTTTCTGGCCATTGATCAAGGTCTTTTAGACCTTCTAATAAATCATCGGCAAAATCCGTGATCTTTAAAAACCACTGATTAAGCTTTCGTCTTTCTACTAAGGCACCCGAACGCCAGCCGCGACCATCAATAACCTGTTCATTGGCTAAAACCGTATGATCTACGGGATCCCAGTTGACCGCTGATTCTTTCCGGTAAACTAACCCTGCCTTGTAAAGATCAAGAAAAAGGGCTTGCTCTTGGCCATAATAAGATGGTTCACAAGTGGCTAATTCACGGCTCCAATCAATGGCAAACCCGATACGCTTTAGCTGCTCACGCATCGTAGCGATATTCGACATTGTCCACTCACGCGGGTGAACATGGCGTTCCATAGCAGCATTTTCAGCGGGCATTCCAAAGGCATCCCACCCCATAGGATGCAAGACTTCATGGCCTTTCATGCGACGATAACGGGCTAGGACATCCCCCATCGTATAATTACGGACGTGTCCCATATGGATACGGCCCGAAGGATAAGGAAACATTTCAAGCACATAACTATGCGGTCGATCTGAATTATCTTTTGCGTGAAAACAGCCGCTTTCTTCCCATTTTTTCTGCCAGCGACGGTCAATAACATGCGGATTAAAACGCTGGGAAAAACCAGACTCATTCATTAATCGAAAACCTTTTCTTAATCACCAGACATAGCTGTCCGTCGAAGATCACGGGCCCGTGTTAACACCACATCTTCAAGCCGCTGGACAGTACTGGCATCGACGGGTTCGTCTATCCAACTGCCCTCACGTAAAACCTGACGGGAGGCAGAAATCCTTAAACCATCAGCGCGCAAATCATCTCCGAAAATAGCAACAGCCACGCGCATACGCTCATTAGGGCTAGCCGGATTGATATACCAATCTGTAATAATAACACCACCATTAGCATCAGTCTGGATAAGAGGCATAAAGGAAAAAGTTTCCAGAGCCGCCCGCCAGAGATAGGCATTAATGCCGATAGTCGTTAATCTCGAAGGGGCAAGCCCCGCTACACTCTTTTGATGGCCATGGCCACAAGCTGTCAGTGGTAAAATGACAGCAGCCAGAAGCAAAGAGATAAAGCGGCGATAAAACATAAAGTGGCAATCCCCGGAAACAATGGCGGTGTGACAGCTTTGCTTATAAATGGTCTGGGCTTCCTAGCAAGAGTAAGAACGTATGCGGTCTTATAGACAGATTTTATGGGTATATCTCTCTATCTGTTCTATAGCTTTTTCTATTTTGTCGCACCAGACGCAAGACTTATCGTATAGTTTTTCTGAAAGTATCTATATTTAAAGTGATATGCAGATATTTCCGAAATTATCAAATAAATTTGGGCGGCAAAAATCGGCGATTGTGAAGCACCGGTAAAACTGATCGTGCGTGTTCTATGCGGCTATGCTCTAAGGTAGCAAATATTAAAGCAGGTTCTTCCCCAGCCCTTACAATAGCCACCCCTAAGGGATCGACGACCATGCTGTTCCCGATATTCCGTGCCCCGCATTCACCTGTTGCAATCATATAGCAGGTATTTTCCAGCGCGCGCGCTTTTACCAAAATATCCCAATGCGATTCTTTCCCCGGCCCTTTTAACCAAGAAGCCGGTAAAATCAGCCCATCAGCCCCTTCCAGAACCAAGCGGCGCGCTAATTCTGGAAAACGAAGATCATAGCAGATCATTAAACCTAGTTTAAAACCGGCCACTTCCACCAAAGGGGGTAAACTGTTGCCCGCAGTGATAGATCGAGATTCTTGAAAGGAAAAAGCATCATAAAGGTGAAGTTTGCGATATTCTGCAATAATCTGACCATTTTTGATAACGAGTAGCGTATTGTAAAAACGGTTTAGGCCATCAGGGATAGGAAGACACCCCGCCATAGTCAGTTTGGGATAGCGTTTTGTCACCGCCAGAAGATGCGTTATAAAAGGACCATCAATAGGTTGTGCTGTTTTGGGGATAATATCAGGATCGGTCATATCCTGTGCCAATATACTTTCAGGCAACAACAAAAAATCAGCACCACCAAGCGCAGCCTGCTCGATGAGATCACTACATATTACAAGATTGTCATGCCAATCTGGCTGAACCGCAAACTGACCTAGGGCTACTTTCAAAAAAAGGCTCCTTCATCTCTCTACTTATAAAAATATAATCTGGTATCCTTATTACCATAAATAAATATTAATTTGGTAAAGTCCTAATCCTATCAAAACTACAAGTTTGAATGATAGGGCGTGTCATCTCTAATAGCGACGATATTTAAAGTTGAGAGAAACCCTTATCGGATTTATTAGAATTTGAAAGTCGTTCCCAGATAGACAGCCTGCCCATCACGATGAACATCAGGGGCCGAGGGTGAAATATGGCTGTTCCGTTGCATCGAATAGCGCAAGCCACCAGAAAGCTGAAGGCGATGGTTCAACATATAAGAACCGACCACATCTAAGGAATAATTAGTATTATCACCGATGGCAGATGATCTTTCACCGGTGTTACGGGCAGAATTAAGTTGAAAGCGGGTAGACCAATTATGGTTGGTATAATTTACCCCGACATCAAAAGCATCACGCCCCCCTAAAATCGGCCCTTCATTGACATGCCCGACATCCCCTGAAAGCGTAAATTGTTTCCAGCTGAGAGAAGCCCCCATATTGTAAGCCGTGCCGGGGGCAATAGACAAGCTTTGAGGCGTACCGTTATGCTCTCCGGTAGGTGGTAGAATATGCGCCCTTACCGCAACAGTAACGGCACGCTTATGCCCGGGGACAGAAGAAGGCGTAAACTGAAAACCGGAAGAAATCGGATTAGCGGGGGATTGCGCAAAAGCGGCGGCCAATCGAGGATCGCCAATCGAGGGCGTGAAAGAACCTATGGGCGCATCGTTACCATTATGCCCGATGACTTGCAGGCGTGTAGTATTCCCTCTGGTTTCAGAGTGATGACTACGATTGCTATGATAGGTAAAAGGCGGATGGCTTGATACGATTTTAGGAGACGGCGGCCCAATAGGTTGCGAAGCGGCAATCACAGGCTGAACCGACAAAAAAAATAAAAAACATCCCCCTAATCGATAAGCAAAGGAGCCCCCTCCTTTTGTCAAGCCGATGCCAAGCTTGCGCAAAACCATTTTCTAACGCTGATCCCCTTTCCGAATAAAAACTTTCTAACTAAAGATTGATATATTTTCTATATTTATAAGAGGGTTTTCTTTTTTTTCCCAACAAAACAACAGGGGTGTGGCATGGTTGCACTGTAAGTGGAACGCAACATTAAAAAAATATAATAACAACAATCTTTTTTTAATAAATTATTAACGATTTTTAAAAAGAGAATTCTAAAAAAAATGTGAGTAATTGTTTTTTTTGCTTGTTTAGTATTTCAATATCTTATCAATGAAATTAAAATAATTTTTAATGAATTGGGCGATTTTTCAATTAATATTAATATTTGTTTGAAACAAATATTAAAACAAAAATAATAATACCAAATACTATAAAAATGATGTTTTAATTGTTATAAATTAATATATTCCATTTTCTCTCTCTAACTATAAGTGGAAAGCGCATAAAGTTGGTTGCCTGACAAGGGATCAACTGACAATAGCTTTTTTAAGAGCGTTAAGGCGCTGTCGGGATGGAGAAAAAAATGTCTAAAATTTTCGATATTGCCATTATCGGAAGTGGGATTGCAGGGGCCGGACTGGCGGCGATGATTGGGGATCAAGCCACCACCTTGTTATTGGAAGCAGAGGCAACCCCCGGTTACCATGCGACAGGTCGTTCTGCTGCGTTCTGGTCAGAAACCTATGGTGGCCCTGCCATTCAACCTTTAACCAGTGCATCAGGCCCACGGTTAAAGGCAGGGGGATTCCTATTCCCACGCGGCATTGCCCATGTCGCAGATCAAGACGGCCTAGACGCGTTAAAGAAATTTCAGGAAAGCTTTGCAGGCACACCTGTCGTTTTAACGCCGCTGGATCGGGCTGCGATTGAGGCCACCGGCGCACGGTTAAAAGCGGGCTGGGATCATGGATTATCAGAAGCGAGTTGTGAAGACATTGATGTCGCGGCGCTTCATGCCCATTTTTTGTCCGTAGCAAAAAAAACGGGCACGGAATTACACACGCATAATCGTGTTACGGCCTTAACTCGAAAAGAGGGATATTGGTTCATCGAAACGACGCGCGGTAGCTTTAAAGCGGCCCGTGTTGTAAATGCTGCGGGTGCATGGGCTAGTGAAATTGCAAAATTAGCAGGTGCCTTACCTGTGGTTATTACGCCTTATCGTCGCACGATGATTCAACTACAGGTCAGCCCTACTCCACCGGCGGCGATGCCTATTATTATTGATGCTTTAACTCGTTTTTATTTTAAGCCAGAAGCGGGCAATCGTTTTTGGTTATCACCGCATGATGAACATCCACAGCCGCCAGCAGATGTTGCGCCCGAAGAAATGGATGTCGCGATAGCTATTGACCGTTTTCAACAGGCCGCTGATTGGAAAATTGAAAAAGTGGAACGTACTTGGGCTGGTTTACGGAGTTTTTCACCTGACCGTGCCCCTATTTATGGCGCTGATCCTAAGGCAGAAGGCTTTTTTTGGTGTGCTGGACAGGGGGGATTCGGTATCCAGACCTCTTCAGCGGGTTCTATGTTAGCGGCGTGCTTGTTATTAGAACAAGCCTTACCCGATTGGTTAAAAGACGTCGATCCAGAGCGCTATTCACCGAAACGGTTTCAAGTCTAAGATCATCGGTCAAGATTTCACCTGAAGATCAAATTAAATTTTAGTCTGTGAAGCGCTCTTAACGATATTTTCTACTGATTGCGAAGAAACCCATGCAGGCTATGCCCTTTAATATTAATGCTTGCATGGGAAATCAGTAAGGGCGCCTTCACCCCATAAAGATAGCAGATAGCGAGAATAAAAAAGTGAAAAACGAAGCCGCTCTATGTGCATGATAAAGGCAACAAAAAATTATTTATCTTTGATAATGGCTTTACCACTATACCAACCACGACAGAAAAATTTATTGCCCTTTGCAAGGTCACATTCTCGATAATAACTTTGGGCAGAAGAGACCGAAATCGATAGAAACGGCCATACGATTAACCTTTTTAATTTTGATCGCATTTTAGCGCCTTCATCGCCATCATTAAGTAATAGTCATTTTAATCAATATTTAAGTTAGATGGGCGCTGCCCCCCTTCTTCTGGTATAAAAGGATTCTATTATTTTTTTTTAGAAAAAAAGATTTTAATTACTAAAATAAACAATATTTTAACCATTAAGTTAATTTAATTAAAATAATGAAATAAAAAAAATAGCCAAAATTATTATTAGAGACTGCTTGTTATACGCGATAAAAGACACTAAAAAGGGCAGCTCAGAAATCTGAACCGCCCTTTCTAATGCGTAAGCTATCTTTTATTTAGCGCTTACCGCCTGTAGCTTCAATAGCTAAAGCTTCAACAAGTGAAAAATCAGCCACGCGGTGCATCGCTTTTCGGATTTTTTCCAATAAAGCGAGACGACGATGACGTATGCTCTCATCTTCGTGATTAACGATAACCTGATCAAAAAATTGATCAATCGGTTGGCGTAAGCTGGCTAATGCTGTCATAGCAGCGGCATAATTTTCACCGGATAGCGCGGCTTCCAGATCATTATGGATCGCTGCTAAAGCGGTTTCCAAGGCCTTTTCCGCGGGTTCCATAGCCTCTTCACTGATCATGCCAGAGGCATTTTCCTCACTGCCCTTTAAAATATTTGCAGCCCGTCGATAACCCGCTAAGAGATCGCGTCCCTCTTCGGTTTCAAGAAAATCTTGCAAGGCCTGAACCCGTGCCAAAAGACGAATGACATCATCTTCATAGCCCAAGGCTAACACAGCATCAATCAGATCATAGCGGATGCCCGCTTCGCGTTGCTGAACCTTTAAACGTTCAGTAATAAAGCCTAACAAGCCATCTAGTTGATCGCCAGCACCGGCTTCTTTAAAAAGAGGGGCTAAAGGTAAACGCAATTGATGGGCGATAATGGTCTGAATAATTTGAACTGCAGCCCGTCTTAAGGCGAAAGGATCTTTCGAGCCAGTCGGGCGAATATTACGCATAAAAAAACATGCTAAACTATCAATACGATCGGCTAACGCGACAGCCGCCGCGACCGCTTCCCCCGCTTCCGCTTGATATTGACTCGAAATAGCCCTGATTACCGCGCTATCCTCTTTGCCCGCCTTGGCATAATAGCCGCCCATAATGCCTTGCAGTTCAGGAAATTCGCCAACCATATTACTGGCAAGATCTGCTTTGGCTAACAACCCGGCCCGCTTTGCAAGATCGGGTGAAGCCCCAATTTGATCAGCAATATACCCTGAAAGCGCCGCAATGCGTTTAGCCTTATCACCGACCGAACCCATGCCTTCATAAAACAAAACGGAATCGAGCTTGGGCAACCAGTTTTCCAAAGGAATTTTAAGGTCTTGTTCCCAAAAGAAACGCGCATCCGATAAACGGGCAGAAAGCACCTTTTCATTACCCGCGATAATTTCCCGCCCACGGTCTCTTGCTTGTCTATCGGCAACACAAATAAAGGCCGCAGCAAGATTGCCCTTTGCATCGCTACAAGCAAAATATTTCTGGTTGGTACGCATAGTAAGCTGAATAACTTCCCGAGGGACAGCGAGAAAAGCTTCATCGAAATGACCAAGAAGAGGCACCGGCCATTCCGTAAGACCTGCATTTTCTTGCGCCAGCACCGGATCTTCGATCAAAGTCAGATTTGCGGCTTTAGCGGCAGCGCGTGCAGCGCGTGTAATGCTTTCGACCCGTGTATCAAAATCAATCATCACATGCGCGGCGGCCATTTTTTCAGGATAATCAGCCGCTTTACCCAAAGTGATAAAGTTCGGGTTATGAAAAGGATGCCCCTTAGTCTTATTGCCAGAGGTGATCGCCTCTAATTCTATAGGGATAATCTGATCATCCAAAAGTGCAACAATACCCTTTAAAGGACGTACCCAGCGCAAGGATTCGCTGCTACTGGAAAAATGCCCCCAACGCATGGATTTAGGCCAGGGAAAAGAACGGATAATAGCCGGAATAATATCCGCTAAAACTGTGGTTAATTCTTGGCCAGGCTTTTCAATAATGGCATAAAGAAATTGCCCCTTGGGGGTATCACGGCTTTCCAATTGATCTCGGGTTAAGCCGGTTGAACGCAGAAAACCCGCTAAAGCTTTTTCAGGCGCATCAGCGCGGGGGCCACGGCGTTCTTCTTTGACCGCTTCGGTTTTTTCCGGCAAATTGCGCATCAATAAGGCGATACGACGGGGGGTTGCGTATTTTTCAGTTTTTTCCGGCTTAATGCCGGCCTCGGTTAAACGTGCCGTTAAAAGCTCGGCAAGTTTGTCCACCGCCATTTTTTGAAAACCGGCCGGAATTTCTTCCGAACGAAGTTCAAGCAGAAAATCAGCCATTTTTATGCCTCCCACCCATTATAGGCCATCCATGCGGCAGCCACTGCTTTCGTCAATTCACGGACACGGCCGATATAAGCCTGACGCTCGGTAACTGAAATCATGCCACGCGATTGGAGCAGGTTAAAAATGTGACTGGCTTTGATCGCTTGATCGTAAGCCGGTAAAGGAAGCGGATTTTCACGTTCCAGCAAAGCTTTGCATTCATTCGCCGCTTCTTTAAACCAGCGGAATAAAGTGTCTGTATTGGCGGCTTCGAAATTATAAGCGGAGAATTGACGCTCGTTTTCTAAGAAAACATCGCCATAGCTTACGCCTTCATCATTAAAGCGTAAGTCATAGACGTTATCGACACCTTGAATATACATCGCCAGTCGTTCAAGACCGTAAGTGATTTCACCGGAAACCGGTTTACAGTCAAAACCGCCGATTTGCTGGAAATAGGTGAACTGGGTCACTTCCATGCCATCGCACCAGACTTCCCAACCCAGCCCCCAAGCACCTAGAGTCGGACTTTCCCAGTCATCTTCAACAAAACGGATGTCGTGAAGGGAAAGATCAATACCAATAGCTTCTAAAGACCCCAAATAAAGGGCTTGAAGATTATCAGGTGAAGGCTTCAGGATAACCTGATATTGATAATAATGGCAAAGCCGGTTGGGATTTTCACCATAGCGGCCATCGGCGGGACGGCGGCAAGGCTGAACATAGGCCGCTTTCCATGGCTTGGGCCCGAGCGCTTTCAGGCTGGTTGCCGGATGAAAGGTTCCTGCCCCCATTTCCATATCATAAGGTTGCAGAATGACGCATCCTTGTTGACTCCAGTAATCATGAAGTCTCAGGATAAGTGCTTGGAAGGACAGACTCTCTGGCATTTTTCCTCGAATGATGCCCACGGCGACAGGGACAAATCTGGGCGGATATAAAAATTTATATCCGCAAAATAAAACCATCTTCCGATTTCATCCCAAAAGATGAAACCGAAGCGCTTATGCTCTACTCAGTAACGCAGCGGAATTGAAGACCTCTTACCTTTAAAAACCGTTTTTTGCACTTTTGTTAGGAGGATACAGACAGGATTTCTTTTTTTGAGCCTCTTATCACGCGATTTATGGGGCAGAATAGCGCAAGAATTCTGAATATCGTCGCCCCTGCCCTTGTCATCTGCTTTTTCCAAGGCAAAAAGCGTATCAAACGCAGCAGGAGAAGGCTTATGATTACACCGATAATATCCTGTATCGGGATTGTTTCAGCTCTTTTAGCAGCATCAGAGCATCCTTATGCGATCCGACAACATGCCCTTCATTCAACGGCTACCCGTTTTAAAAAGACATCCACGGCCCAGTCTTCCAAATCCTATAAATCGATCTCGGGGAAGACTATTGCCCAGTTATCTTCTACTGAAATTGTCCAAGCCTTGCCCGCCTCAGAGAGTAAACCAGATTCGATTATTATAGATGCCCATCCTGCCTTATGGATGATTCATAAGAACAATACGACGATTTATCTTTTTGGTACCATCCACCTGTTAGATCCGCGTTATGACTGGTTTAATCGGCATATCAAGGAAGCCTTTGAACAATCTTCGGAATTAGTCATTGAAACCAAGGCCCCGCCCGCCGATCAGGTACAAGCGATTGTTTCAGAATTAGCCTTGAATAAATCAGGAAAGCCGCTGCCAAAACGACTACCCATTGCCTTAACACGTCGCATTGAGGCAGAATTAACACGGTTTCATATGCCTAAAAACAGCTTGGATCGTTTTGAGCCTTGGTTTGTCGCCGTGACTTTAACCATGCTCCATTATCAAAAAAGTGGCATTAAAACCTTATCAGGTGTTGAACCTATTTTGATCGCCAAGGCCCAAAGTGAAGCAAAAAATATTAACGAACTCGAAGATTTTAAGCAGCAGCTTTCTTTTTTAGCGAATTTATCGCCCGCTGATCAGGAGGTTTTTTTACGCTCTAGCCTAGAAGAAGATGAGCAAAGTTCTTTCATCATCCGCTTATTAATTAAGGCATGGGCTGCCGGTGACGAAAACCGTCTAGCGAATATTGTTAATCAAAATATGAGCCAGCTTCCACATTTACAGAATATTTTATTGGAAGAAAGAAATCGGCACTGGGCAGCGTGGATCGAGAACAGACTAAAAACCCCCGGTACAGTTTTTTTAGCTGTAGGGGCAGGACATTTGGGTGGAGCCAAAAATCTGCGTAGTATTTTAGCCGAACATCAAATTTATCCGGTCAGAATCGACAATTAATTCATGAGAATGTTAGCTTTCACTTGATAAAGCTGTGCCGATACTCAGGCTATTATGACATGAGACAGGGCATTTAAGGAAAATAGAATGAAGCGCAGATTGATGACGATAGCCACTATCGGAAGTGTTGCTTTGGCCGGTAATATGGCGATAACCTACCCTGTAGCCGCTGCTTCTCATAAAGTTATTACTCAAAATGACGATAAAAGTCTTATCAAGGCGATCAATGACAGTCGTCGTGCAGAATCAGATAAGGCGCGAGACGTCTATCGTCATCCGCTACAAACATTGCGCTTTTTTGGCGTAAAGCCTTCGCAAACCGTGATAGAATTTTATCCGGGAAAAGGGTGGTATAGCGATATACTCGCTCCGCTTGAGGCCAATAGTGGTAATTATTATGCGATACTGCCTGACAATGATGCCAAAGAGACTGCTTTTTTACAACGGATGGCCATGCACCCAGGTTGGTATGGACAGGCTATCACATTACGCTTTAATCCTCTAGAAAACGCGGTTTGGGCCGATGGTAAAGCCGATCGTGTTTTGACTTTCCGTAACGTCCACAATCTTTTATCCGCAGGCGATGACGTTGCCGCCACGGCCTTCGCTGACTTTTACCGATCTTTGAAGCCGGGCGGTATTCTGGGGGTTGTTGAACATCGTTTACCAGAAAACGAAAACAGCACTTTGGAAAAAACCAGTGGCTATGTCAAAAAATCTACTGTCATTCGCTTAGCAAAAGCCGCCGGTTTTATCTTTGCCGGTGAGTCTGCTATTAACGCTAACCCAAAAGATACCCATAACTGGCCTAAAGGCGTTTGGACATTACCGCCTAGTTTGGCTTTGGGGACGGAAGATCAGGAGAAATATTGGGCGATCGGAGAAAGTGATCGCATGACATTGAAATTCGTCAAACCCAAATAGGATAAGACCTTCTCTAATGAGATAAGACTATTTAAGTAAGAAAAAAACGAACGCGATTATAGGCGTAGTTTTTATTTGACGATTACAGGGATACTCAAAAAAGGATGGTCGGGGAGACAGGATTCGAACCTGCGACCCTCTGCTCCCAAAGCAGATGCGCTACCAGGCTGCGCTACTCCCCGACGGCTGTCTTCCTTAATCAATTTTTCAGGATAGTCAATCACAAATACGACTTGGAGTCTCTGGAAGGAGTAATAAACGCATCCGTCGGACATCTCTTTCTAAAGCTGAGGCCAAACTACCCGCCGCTATCGCCGGATCTGCCCCCGTTTGACGGGCCTTTATAAGCACTTCGATACCGATTTGTGCCATGGCGATACATTCGTCTAATAATATTTTCATTTGATAAGAAAGTAGTTCAGGCGCTTTATGATAAGCTTGATTAAGCTGTTCCATTAAAGAAAAAGAAAAAAATTCCTTTTCAGGCATTGCGGAATCGTCTTCTTTGTTAGAAGATTTTTGTTCTGGGATGCCTACAATTTCAGCCTGTTTTTCTTCATACCATAGCCTTAAAAAGGTAGCGATATGGTGTATTTGCTGAAGATCACGCCCGATATTAAGGCTGTTTTCCTGACAAAGCGGCACTATTGGGTCTCTATTCTAGAATTGGACTAAAACGCTATCAGCTTGACCTTTAACCCGTCTATACGAGTTTTTTATCACATCCTGTAAAAATTCAGTATTATTTTTGCAGTTGAATACTTTAAAGGTGTCTGCTCTTTGCAGACACCTTTCATTATCTGATTATAATATCTGTTTATAGATACGTCAGTGCTTCCAAGACTCCATGTGTTTTTAATAAAGTAACGGCGTGGTTAAACGCTTTTACAAAAGCCTCATTATCGGCCAGATTTAAAGAAGCCAGAATCCGACAATTTAAAAAGCCTTCTGTATTCTCACTGCCCCATTCTGCAATTTCTTCCTTGGAAAGATGGGGCTCAATCGGTGAGAATTTATGACCTTTGTCATTAAGACCGCGAAGATAGCGACGAAAACAAGCCAAAATAAAGGCCATCCGCCGAAGATCTCGGCTATTGGTATCTTCATCTTCGGTATGTTCGTTAATTGTCGGTAGCAAGAAAGTGGGCAATTTATTCGCACTGTCTCCCGCGATGCGTACCAGCTGATCCTTCAAGGCGGGATTGCTGAAACGCTGAAGCACTAAATCCCGATAATCGGATAACGAAGTGCCATCCGGTCCTTCAATAACCGGCATAACGTCTTTCGTCATAAAGTCGTAAACCAGCTTATAAATAGCCGGATCATCCAGCGCTTCGTCCACATATTCATAGCCTGCGGTCACGCCTGTAAGTGCAATAGCCGTATGAGAGGCATTTAACATCCGCCCCTTCATATGTTCATAAGGCGCAACATTTTTCGTAAATTGAGCGCCCAGTTTTTCGAAAGGTGGACGACCGTTACAAAATTCGTCTTTAATAACCCACTGAGAAAAGGTTTCTGCCAAAACGGGGGTTTGATCCTCAATGCCTGTCCGCTCGGCAACAGATTTTATATCCTCATCGGTAACCGTCGGCGCAATCCGATCCACCATGCTGTTGGGGAAACTGACATTTTCTTCGATCCAGCTCGCCAACTCTTTGTCTCGTAACTTAGCAAAACTTAAGACAGCTTTTTTGGCGACATCACCATTCCCGCGCTGATTATCGCAAGAAAAAATAGTAAAAGGTTTTGTCCCTGCCTGGCGACGACGCGCTAAAGCTTCAACAAGATAACCGAATGTATCTTTAGGATGTTTAGGATTTTTCAGATCATACTGAACACTTTCCGCATCGGCCTGAAAATTTCCTTCGCTATCCAGATGATACCCCCCTTCGGTGATAGTCATGGAGACTATACGAATGGCAGGATCAACCAAGGCTTTCATGGTCGCTTCCGGATCTTCCGGCGCGTGAAGATACTGAATGATAGAGCCAATGACACGCGTTGAGGGTTTTCCCTTAGGATCATATTCTGTCAGTGTATATAGACAATCCTGATCCTGCATCGCCTTGGCTTTTGCTTTGGAAGATTCCCGATCACCCAGGCTGATCCCGACAATGCCCCAGCTTTCATTCCCGGGTATGGCAAGGCAGTCGTCCATATAGCGTGCCTGATGCGCACGATGGAAATTACCGACCCCTATATGCGCGATACCGGGGGTTATTTTTGAACGATCATATTGAAAAATTTTTACATGTTTGGGATCAAGATCCGCCAGAGCTTTTTCGTTAAGCTTGATTGCTGCTTCTAGTTCAGCGGTGGCTGCCATTATCTATCTCCTCAAAAAAATGATTCAGGCCCCAAAAAGAGCGCGTTTATCCTTCTACCATGACCTAAAAGTGGTCTTTGCTGCCATGCAGACAGATAGTAATTCTGCCCATATTTATGCATACTATGTAGTATATTAACGATTAAAAATCAATATACCGTCAAAAAATAAAATTATATTATTAATATATAATAAATTAACAAATAAAACAAAGTATTTTTTAAAATTTTAAATAAAAAAATATATTTTTATCATTTTTTACTAAAAAATTTTTAATAAAAACTATTTTTAAATTTTAAAATTCAAATTTACTAAAAATATTATCCTTATAAATTTAAAAAAATTATTAACTACTCTTAAGAAAGGAATTTAAGAGGAAATAGTTCCACAAAAAATAGAACAGACATAACAAAAAAGCCGTTACAAAAATTATAACGGCCTTATTTTTAGAAATAATATCTAGGATTTAATTAAATATTATTGGATAATTTTGAGGCAATAAGCGTGTATGCCAAACGAGCATTTTCAGTATTGAAAGACTGTTTAAGACCAAGGGAAGAATGACCCTTTGTATTCGGTCGATGACTAAGCATCGCGGCTGCGGTTAAGCCATCAATCCCATTCATCGCCATGGCGATAAAGTTACGATTATCCTTATCAAAATTCATGCCCTCAACAGGCTTAGTATAGGATGCATAATGTAAGTTATTCATTTTCTCCCATACGCTATCACTGCCGGTTGCGTTGTGATCGAGACGAGAAGAAAGCAAATTAAACACTTCATCAAAGCTACGCCCACGGCCATGATGATCATAAAAAATAGCGGGATTAGCCTTTGCTTCTTTTTGAAAATGAGAGGCCGCACAGGCATTACCATTTGCGGCCCGTTTTGTAAGAAAACGGCTGGCACCCGAAGCCCCTAAAAAATGCGCGAAATAAAGCTCCCCTCTACTGGCCGGACGCCCCAGACATTGAGCCAGCGTTTCTGCATTATCAGCAGCAAAAGCGCCGGCCATACAGGCGGCGGCTGAAGGATCTTCTCTTAAGGCAAAAATTTGGGATTTAAGCGATGCGTCGCTTACAACCCAACGCCCGCCTTCTTTGGTAATAGCGTCGGAAGCCCAACCATAGCCGTAAGAATCTCCATGCTGTTTTAAGACTCCTAGCCAACTTTGGTCTAAAAACTGAAAGAGACCTGTCGCACTAGAGCCTTGGGCTTTGGCATGGGGATTAAGTCCGCTTTCGCTTCTGGCCTGCGCCATAAGATAGGAAAAATCGACGCCAGTATCCTGTGCAGCACGACCGATAGCCAAACGAATGGCTTCCATCTTGCTTTCCATTTTCTTCGATAATGAAACAAAATTGGCCGTCACGCCTATGATCCCCCTAGTCGTAAGCCCCTTAGTGATTAAGGTTTTTCCTGATCTTGGAAGTTAAAGCAAAATTTATGCCATCATTATAATCAGTCAGCTAAACTATTGTTCTTTAAAAGAATAAAGCGCCATCTTATTCAGATGACGCTTTATCAAAGATATTTCAAAAGCCGATGTCAAAAGAACTGTTATTTTTTTGACACTCTGCTTTCTCTATCCATTTAAATTAAAGATTCTTGTTAGAACGCGCGTGACGCTTACGTTCATTCTGATCAAGATAGCGCTTCCGCAAACGAACAGATTTAGGCGTTACTTCAACCAATTCATCTTCGGCGATATAAGCAATGGCCTGTTCCAAGGTCATCGCACGCGGTGGCGTCAGACGAATAGCATCATCTTTACCGGAAGAACGCATGTTGGTTAACTGTTTAGCGCGTAAAGGATTAACTTCCATATCCCCTTCACGGGCATTTTCACCGATAATCATGCCTTCATAGACGGTTTCACCCGCACCAATGAAAAGAACGCCACGTTCTTCCAAAGAGCCCAAAGCAAAAGCCACTGAAGAACCGGTGCCCAAAGAGATCAATACACCGTTTTGGCGACCAGAAATCGGTCCTTTATAAGGGCCGTATTTTTCAAAAAGACGGTTCATGATACCGGTACCACGCGTATCGGATAGGAATTCACCGTGATAACCGATCAAGCCGCGAGAAGGTGCCGAGAAGGTAATACGGGTTTTTCCGCCCCCGGAAGGACGCATATCCGTCAACTCAGCTTTACGCAGTGACATTTTTTCGACGACCGTACCTGAGAACTCATCATCAACGTCAATGACGACCGTTTCATAAGGTTCTTCACGGCCATTTTCACCGTCAATAAACAACACGCGCGGGCGGCTGATGGATAATTCGAAGCCTTCACGACGCATCGTTTCGATCAAAACGCCCAGCTGTAATTCACCACGGCCTGCAACTTCGAAGCTATCTTTTTCTTCAGATTCCGTGACGCGAATGGCGACATTGGATTCAGCTTCAACCGTCAGACGGTCACGGATCATCCGGCTCGTTACCTTGGTGCCTTCTTTACCGGCTAAAGGCGAATCATTAACCGAAAAACGCATAGACAGCGTGGGCGGATCAATCGGCTGAGCAGCGATAGGATCACGGACCGAAGGATCAGCAATCGTATTGGCAACCGTTGCGACCGTCAAACCGGCTAGACTGATGATGTCACCCGCAGAGGCTTCTTCAACGGCAACACGTTCTAAACCGCGAAAAGCCATAATTTTAGAAGCGCGACCGACTTCAAGGACATTACCATCCATATCAAGCGCATGGATCGGCTGATTAAGAGCAAGCTTACCCGCATCAATACGACCGGTCAGAATACGACCGACGAAATTGTCGCGATCAAGTAAGGTTACCAGAAAACGAAAAGGCGCTTCTGCATCAACATTCGGTGCCTTTACATGCCCCACAATCTTTTCGAAAAGGGGTGCGAGCGTGCCTTCACGCACTTCTTCGCTCTCTCCGGCATAGCCGTTACGTCCAGAAGCATAAAGCACAGGGAAGTCCAACTGTTCATCGCTGGCCCCTAAGGTCACGAACAGGTCAAAAACTTCATCCAACACTTCAGCCGCACGGGCATCAGGGCGATCAATTTTATTAACAACAACAATCGGCTTTAAACCAAGCGCAAGTGCTTTGCTGGTAACAAATTTTGTCTGTGGCATCGGGCCTTCTGCGGCATCAACCAACAGAATAACACCATCTACCATAGAAAGGATGCGTTCAACTTCACCGCCAAAGTCAGCGTGGCCTGGGGTATCAACGATGTTGATCCGCTTGCCGCCCCATTCAATAGAAGTACATTTAGCAAGAATGGTAATACCGCGTTCTTTTTCGAGATCACCAGAATCCATCGCTCTTTCGTCGATACGCTGGTTTTCACGAAAAGTACCCGATTGACGAAATAACTGATCGACAAGCGTCGTTTTGCCGTGATCGACATGCGCGATGATGGCCACGTTGCGCAGGCTCATGTGTTTCCTGTCCATTAAGAAAGATTAGCATCTATCTTTTATCTTTTTTCCGACCTGCTATCCTGACACAGGATAAGGCGGATTATAAAAGGATTCGATACCATAACCAGAATTAACACGTGAACCGCATTAATTCTCTGACGAATGCTGGCTCCATAACCGAAAAAGCTTCATTCAACAAGTATGCTATCTTGTAATTACCGTTAGGGAATAACTGAAAACAAAAATCTGTTTTTTATATCGCGATATAAAATATATTGGCTTTTTTCTAAAAAATAAAATTTTTCTAAAAAAAATAATAAAAAAAATAAGATAAAATTAAAAATAAATATATTTTTTTATATAAAAAAATATCAATAATTAATCGTAAAATCTTTAGTCATTTTAAAATATTAAATAGCATTACAACACTATATTTTTTTATAGTAATATTCTTAAAATATATAAAGTGAGGCACATGCGACGATGATAACAAAAGCCCTTAAAGCTTTTATGAATCCGTCAGGTCATAATAGCCAGAAATCTGATATATTTTCTTTTACCCTGATAAAGCCCCGTAAAGAAATAATCTTTTCTGTGATTTTAGGCCTGTCGCTTGTGGTTAATGGAAAAGCTTGTTTTGCAGCTATACAGCCAGCCGATACTACAGCGGACAAAGCTATCCAAAATAGCCAAACCTCTCCTTTGGGATCCTCTTGTGACTTAACGCCTTTCCCGGGTTATGAAAAAAGTAGCCAACAGCTTCTATCCATAAAAGCCGCCTCTGATTTTCGACGACAAGCGAAAATGCTCATAGAAATGGGGACACAAGATCAGAAAGTGAGAGCTAATTTTTCTAAAGGCGAAGCGGTTAACTGGAAAGCAGTGGATGAAACCGATCGCAATAATAGTCGTGCTTTCAAAAAAATGGTTGAAAAAGAGGGGCTTTTATCCCTTTCCCAAGTGGGCGGTCAGGCTGTCGCCGCCGAATTCCGGCTGATACAGCATGTTCGGGATATAGCCTTCCAAAAATCCTTGTTAGAAATGATGCAAAAACTTTTTGCCCATCATGATTTCCCTGGAGATTATGTTGCCCTGCTGGAAGACTATTTGTTAGTGAAAGATGGGAAGCCCCAATTTTTTGGCACACAGATTAAAAAAGAGGGTTCTCTTTATCCGGTTATAGATAAAGATCAGCTTGATATACGCCGAGCCAGTCACGGTTTACCGCCTTATCAAAAACAGTCTTGTTCGGAATCTTTGATAGATAAAAAATCATAATGGCCCTTCCTCTTTTTAGAGGATTGGTTCTCATCAATACTGATTTTTTATCTTACCCTGTCCTGAAATATCGAGCATTTTGAGGACAAAATAATGGCCGACACAACAGAAACACCACCCCCCACTGATCGCACGCGTGTCAAGCGTTTCCATCATCTGGGCCATTATGACCGCAAGACTATTTATTCTATTATTGACGCCTCTATCCTATGCCACATCGGCTATGTCTTCGAAGGGGCTCCTTTTGTAACACCTTGTAGCCATTGGCGCATTGATGACTATGTCTATTGGCACGGATCGGCAGCAAGCCGTATGTTGCGTACCCAAAGTGAGGGTGTTCCGATCTGTTTTACTGTGACCCATCTTGATGGTCTCGTTTTTTCACGGGCAGCCTTCGACCATAACCTTAATTTCCGTTCGGTCATGGCGTTTGGTAATGCTGAACTTTGCGATGAGGAAACAAAACGTCATGCTTTGGCCGTTTTCACAGACAGATTAGCACCGGGATTATGGGATCATGCCCGTAAGCCAGCCGAAAAAGAATGGACAGCCGCTAAAGTTCTCCGGTTAAAGCTGGATGAAGCCTCAGCCAAAGTACGCACTGGGCCGCCGCTAGATAGTGATAAGGATAAAACCTCTGATGCATGGGCAGGCACTATTCCTCTCCATACGGTGACGGGCGTACCAGAACCCGATCCAACGTTGCGTCCCGATATTGAGGTACCTTCTTTTATTAAGGATTTTGTCTATCCCCCCCAAATTTAATAAACAGGTATCGCATAATAAGCGTATGATACGAAAAGACGGCGAAGAAAATATAGGGTTTACCGCCGTCTTTTTTATTGAACAACTCTTTAAGTTAGAGACTATATTGTGCCTTTTTGAGATAACATTTGATCGACAACCTTCCGTAACTGTTTAACGCCCCAGCGGATACGCGCTACAGGAATGGCGGCAAAGCCCATGATCAAACCCTGTTTTGGACGATCGGACAAATAATAAATAGATAAAGGCCGTAGCGAGATGCCATATTCTCGGGCTAAGTCACAAAAAGCTAAATCACTTACATTATCAGGTAAAAAGGCAATAAGATGCATGCCTGTATCTGCCGCTGTAAAGGTCAAAGCTGAACCGACGACCTGATGTAATTCATCTAATAAAACATCCTGCCGTTCGTGATAAAGCTGTCTCATTCGTCTGATATGGGCAGCAAATTGCCCCGTTTTAAAAAAGCTGCCTAAAGCAATCTGTTCAAGTAACGGTGGATGCCTATCTATAATAGCTTTAGCCTTTGTAAAAACGGGTTGAATAGTCTCTGGAAGCACCAGATAACCCAGACGAAAAGAGGGCAAAAGCGATTTACTGAAAGTCCCAAGATAAATTACCCGCTGAGAGCGGTCGAGGCTACGAACCGCAGGAAGCGGTGACCCCCGATAGCGAAATTCGCAGTCATAATCATCCTCTATGACCCATGCCCCAATCCGCTCGGCATAATCTAATAATGCCTGACGTCGTGCCATAGGCATCGTCATACCAAGGGGATATTGTCGAGAGGGTGAAATAAATATCAAACGAGGATGGGGCTCTAACGCCCTACCCGCTTCGACATTTAATCCGGCCTCATCTACCGGAACGGGTATCAGACGGGCACCGGCGGCAAGAAAGGCACAACGGGCCCCTATATAACCGGGCTCTTCAATCCAGACGGGATCCCCTTGATCAAGAAGCACCCGTGAAATTAAATCGAGGGATTGTTGAGAACCCGACGTCATTACAACCTCGGATGATTGACAGCGCAACAGTCGGGATGCCCCAAGATGAGAAGCAATAATTTTCCGCAAAGGACGAAAGCCAGCCGGATCAGCATAACCTAGCATAGTTGGCCGCACTTCCTGCCAACTTTGCACCATAAAACGTTTCCACAATGGAAGCGGAAAAGCATCAAAAGCTGGAAGATCAGCGACGAAAGGAATCGGAAGCGCAGGGCCTGCGGTTACGGATAACTCGGTAAACAAACGTCCGCGTTCGGATGGCCCCGGCCCTAGAATGGCATCATCCGTCATTATATGAAGAAGCCCGCTGCGAGGCGCTAGATGCTCTTCAGGAAGAGAATCTGCAACGTAAGTGCCGTCTCCTGTCCTGCTGATTACATAGCCTTCGGCATGGAGATGATCGAGTGCCGTCACTACGCTATTGCGCGATAGTCCTAATTCTTGAGCCAAAATCCGGCTGGCAGGGAGACGACTGCCTGCCTCTAAACGTCCATCCAGAATGGCGGCATGAATTTGATAGTATAACTGTTTATAAACGGGGGTTTTATCGTCTCTGTCGATTATAAAAGCTATAAGAGAACCAATCGACGTCACCGACCTTTTCACAAAATTTTCCTATTCGAATAAGGATGCCGCTATAGGGAAATATTTTACAGTAGAACGCTTTATCTCTTGTTCGATTTTGATAATTTTATCATCGACGCTGCATTTCGACATGAATTTCATCACTGATCCAGCCGATTAGACCCAACCCGAACAGATCGGAGGGAAGTGTATTTTTTATAATCATAAAAAAACGGCACTAATATCGAGTCACGTATATAATTTACGGCTTTTTGGTTATCAGAGGTTTTTAATATTTCTTTTGCTTTTTCTAACAACGTAGCGCTATCGCTCTCTATAAATCGGATACTCTCTTGAAGACGCGTTAATTCTTCGGGCATTATGCCTTCTTGGGTGGATGAGTGGATAATCTCCTCTCTTGTTATTTTCATTTCTCTTAAATGACCTTGTAATTTTTTAAAACTCGCGTCTAAATTCTCTGAATTCATTCTGATAATACATAATTCCATTTTTCCTAAAACATGCCAAATAGTCATAATTTTTGTCCCAATATTTAAAAAAGTAATAATTTAAAATTAATTTTTGAAAAAAAATAATGCATTTTTTAGCATAAAAAATATAAAATGACGACGACCATCAGGTGAATTCAAAAATTATTCACTATTGATCACAACGAAAATGACTGGCATCATCTGAAGCGATAATAGCCTCGATTTCATAAGATGGATTTAAGTAAGCTATTGTGCAGTATTGTCTTTTTTTTGCTAAACTGCATAAATCAGACGAAAGAAGCTCAAATTTTATGAGTTTGTAATAGCTTTTTTGAAATGGGATGCCTTTGTCTCGCTTATCAATCAATACGGTTGTCAGTCTTGCTGCGACGTTGCTTTCATCCCTGACGGCGGTGGCGGTATGTTTACTTCTGGTTATAACAACGGCTGGGTCGGAACGACAAAAAATAGCTCCCGCTAAAAAAACAGCCGCACAATCCTCTGTTTTCACAGAGGCCGCCGCGAGACGCGAACAAAAATTTTTGGAATGTCGTTATTTAGCGCCGAAATCATCCGAAGATATAAAAGCTAAACAACGTTATCGTGAATGTTTAAGGCGAATTGCCTTTGATGGTGATTTACCGCCGGATCATCGAGAATAAATTTCGAATAAAATATTCAGAATATTTTTGTGTTTCGAAAAAATTAATCAAGCTATACTCTAAAAAAAGCCTGCATCTTATAAAGATACAGGCTTTTAAAACTGTGATCAAAATATCAGAGACGCTTATTTGGTCCAATAAACGTCAATAGAAGCTTCCGTTTCACCGAGAACCCGACCGACAGGTAAACGGGAAGAAGCCCCTTCTTCTAAGGCCTGATTAAGCACAGTTCGTTTGTGATCACCCGTGATGACAACCATCACCGTATGAGCAGAAGCTAATGCCGAGAGGCTGAGCGAAACACGTGCAACCGGTGCTTCTGGTGGAAGCGGATCAGGAAGAATACCCAAGGCACGCCGTTCACGGGGGCCATTTACAGCTTCATCAAAATTCGGCCCCGGGAAAATAGAGGCCGTGTGACCGTCATTACCCATACCCAGCCAGACAAGATCCGCAGGCCATTTGTAAGAGGCCAGTTTTTGATCAGCGGCACGCCCCGCAGCGGCACGGTCATCCAATAAGGATTCATCAATCAGCGAGACTAATTCGGCACCCGTTTTTTCGAAATATTTGGTCAGAAGGCCAAAGTTGCTTAACTTGTCACTGCGCGCGACCAAACGATCATCCGTCAGCATCAAGGTTACCTTGGGCCATTCAATTTCGCGTTCTGCAAGGGTTGGGAAAACCAGCTTGGGGGTAGAACCACCCGGAACGATTATGAGAGCGCGGCCTTTTTTTTCAATCGCCTGTTTAATAATAAATTCAATATCATCGGCAATCTGTTTGGCCATGGCCGCAACACTGTCGAATTCCCACCATTCGGCTTCGGTCATCTTCTTCTCCTTAAGGCCTGCTATTCTTCAAACGGACAGCATTTTTCTGTCTTATATAACAGGTTTCTTGATCTCATTTACAGCGCAGCAAGGCAAGGGAACAGTTTCAAACTATTGTTGCGAATCATTACCGGCTCCAATGAGAATGAAGACGTTCTAGAACGGCCTTGCATAGGATTGAAGGCAAAGCGCTATCAGTTTAGCAAAAAATATTGCTAATAGCTTGTTTTATAATGTTATTTTTAAAAATAAAGTTTATCCAGATAGCAAATCAAACTCTGCTATCTGGATATTTTTAAAGATTTCAGCCCGTGATACTGACCAGAATCAAGGGTTTAGAATTTTTCGATCAAAGAAGGCATAATTTCGAAGAGATCACCTACCAATGCAATATCAGCGATCTGGAAAATGGGGGCTTCGGGATCAATATTGATCGCTGCAATTTTACGGGAATCTTTCATACCAGCAAGATGCTGGATCGCCCCGGAAATACCCACCGCAATATAGACTTCTGGCGCAACAATTTTGCCGGTTTGACCTACCTGACAGTCATTAGGCGCATATTCAGCATCAACAGCCGCACGCGATGCCCCAACCGCTGCATGAATACAATCTGCAAAACCTTCGATTAATTCATGGAATTTCTCGGGAGAGCCTAAAGCACGGCCCCCAGAAACCACAATAGGGGCAGTGTTTAAATCGGCGCGTCCAGATTGCTGTAAATCGACAGAGACGAAACGGGAAAGGCCCGTGTCTTCGGTAGCTTCTACGGCTTCAATAGGGGCAGAACCGCCTTCGGCCTCGGCCTTTTCAAAAGCCGTTGCGCGTACGGTAACAACCTTTTTAGCATCCACGGATTGCACCGTCGCAATAGCATTTCCGGCATAAATAGGACGACGGAAAGTATCAGGGGATACAACCGTAATAATTTCGGATATTTGCTGTGTATCTAATAAAGCGGCAACGCGTGGCGCGATATTCTTGCCGTTGGAATTGGCAGAGGCGACAAAAACCTGATAATTATCCAGTAATTTTACGATCAAAGGCGTAATGTTTTCAGCTAAACTATGGGCATAAGCTGGCGCATCCGCCAAAAGCACTTTATTAATGCCTTTAATCTTGCTGGCAGCTTCAGCGGCCGCACGGATATTTTCACCGGCGATTAAAAGATCAACATCATTCTCTATCTGAAGGGCTGCCGTAATCGCAGAGAGACTGCCTTCGTCAATCGAAGCCCCATTGTAATCGACTAAAACAAGTATGCTCATGCTACGACTCCCCATTCCTTGAGTTTGGCCGCAAATTCTTCAACCGTTTCGACCTTTTCACCGGCTTGACGCACAGGTGGCTCTTCTATGCGGATAGTTTTTAACCGCGGCGTAATATCGACGCCGTAATCTATCGGCTTTTTGATTTCGATCGGCTTTTTACGCGCCTTGATAATATTCGGCAGGGAAACAAAACGCGGTTCATTAAGCCGTAAATCGGCTGTGACAACAGCCGGTAAATTAAGGCTGATCGTTTCTAGCCCGCCGTCAATTTCACGGGTCACTTCAATTTTATTATCAGCGATAGCGATTTTAGAGGCAAAGCATCCCTGTGGCCATCCCAAAAGTGCAGCCAACATTTGGCCGGTCTGATTGGAATCGTCATCAATGGCCTGCTTACCTGCAATCACTAAATCCGGTTTTTCTTCACTGACAATAGCTTTCAGCAGTTTAGCAACGGAGAGAGGTTCTACATTCTCATCTGTTTCGATAAGGATGCCGCGATCAGCGCCAATAGCGAGACCGGTGCGTATCTGATCCTGTGCCTTGGTAGGGCCTACTGACACCAAGACGATTTCTTGAACGATACCTTTTTCTTTAAGACGAACCGCTTCTTCAACAGAAATTTCATCAAAAGGATTGAGGGACATTTTGAGATTGGAAAGGTCAACTCCCGAACCATCGGCTTTCACTCTTGGTCTGAGATTATAGTCAATTACACGTTTAACGGGCACCATTACTTTCATCAGAATCTCCCTTTATCGCCTTTTAGAAGAATCGCCATGAGCGTCATCTTTAGCATTGTGTGTCGGTCAGCTATCCGCCAGTCTTTATGCTTAGGCCGACTTATCCCAAACAGTAGCAAGATCAGGCCGCTTTTTGGATAGCGGCGACGATTTTTTCCGCTGCATCTCCAAGATCATTAGCTGTAATAATGGCCAATCCAGAAGAGACAAGGGCAGCCTTACCTTCCTTGACATTGTTACCTTCCAAACGCACCACCAAAGGAACGTTAATATCCAGCTCACGAGCAGCGGCGATAATGCCTTCCGCTAAAATATCGCAACGCATGATACCGCCGAAAATATTAATGAGGATACCTTTAACCGAAGGATCGGATAGAATGATGCGAAAAGCGGTGGCCACTTTTTCGCGACTGGCCCCCCCGCCGACATCCAGAAAATTGGCGGGCATTTCGCCATGCAGCTGAATAATATCCATCGTTCCCATAGCAAGACCGGCACCATTCACCATGCAGCCAATACTGCCGTCAAGTTTAATGTAGGAAAGCCCTGATTTCTTGGCTTCTTGTTCCAAAGGATCAGAGGTACCCGCCTCACCCAACGCCGCAATATCAGGATGCCGAAAAAGCGCATTGTCGTCAAAACTGACTTTGGCATCTGCGGGTAAAAGCTTGCCATCCCCCGTTTCCACCAACGGATTAATTTCAAGTAGGCTCATATCAGTTTCAACAAAAGCCTTATAAAGCGCAGCGCTCAGTTTTATGCTTTGTTTGAAAATGTCCCCTTTAAGCCCCAGCGCAAAGCCAATAGCACGGCCATGATGGGCCTGAAATCCTGTGGCAGGATCAACAGAAATGCGATGAATAGCTTCGGGTTTATCGCGGGCGACCGCTTCAATATCCATACCGCCTTCTGGGGAGACAACAAAAGTAATCCGTCCTGTTTGACGATCTACCAGCAGAGAAAGATAATATTCACTGACGATGTCAATCGCTTCGGTAATGAAAACCTTTTCAACCAGAATACCCTTTTTATCCGTTTGGGCTGTCACTAAATGCTTACCCAGCATACGGGTTACATGATTCTTAAGCGATTCGACGTCCCGAGCTATCCGCACACCACCGCCATCAGAAGGCGATTCCCAAAAATGACCCTTGCCACGTCCGCCTGCTAAAATTTGTGATTTTATAACATAAGAAGGGCCTGAAAGCTTTTCGGCTGCTGTAATAGCGTCTTCAATAGTCGTTGCCACATGACCGGGAACAACGGGCACGCCCCGTTCCCCTAAGAGGGCCATTGCCTGATATTCGTATATATTCACCTGATTCCGGCCTTTTTACTGTGTAGATTATAGAAGCTGTATTTCAGAGATTAGAAAAAAAACAGCCGATTTTTATGAACCGGCCTATCTGTCTTCCAGAAGGATAGATTGTAGAAAAAACAGATTATAGAAAAACAGGAATGAGAAATAAAGCTACAGTTTGCAAGAAGGCTTTAAGATCTAAAGATGAATATATTCAATATTTCACTGTGATTTGAAAATTTATTTTACGTAAAAAATATTACATCCATAATTGAACTATCTTTTATTTTTGTTACAGGAGAAGCGCAGTTTTTAAAGCTTTCTACAGCTGGAAGAGCTGTATTTCTTACAGTAATGCGCTCCATATTGCTGAAGAGAAAGCCAGAGGATAAGTAAGCCCCCTTGCTCGCTGGCTTAAATTAAGGGTCGCTTTTTATTTTAAGAAGCGACCCTTCTTTTAAGATTAATCTCTAAAACAGTCATCTTTAAGCATTAAAAATAAAAACATCCCTTTTCATAAGGTAATTTTTGCTATTTTTTTAAAATGAAAATTCGGTATCAATCCAAAATATCAAGGTCCAAATATTTGGCGATATTTAATTAACCTTATAAAATAAAATATCGATTAATTAAAAATAGGGTTTCAAAAAATAGGGTGCCGCTATCTAAAGAGACCCAGATATACTTAATCGAGAGACTCGGGCACATCCAATCGTCAGCCAAGTCATTATAATCCATTTTGGATATTATCTATAAACCCATTCACCCGCAATCGTGACCCAACAAAATCACAGCTAAAATCAGGTAAAATTGGCTATCTAGAGCCTAAATCCGTTAAAAATGATAGCTACACGATAAACACCTATAGAGATCGTAACATTGGCACGGGCCACCATCAGCCAAAGCGGCACACTCGCCCTTCAGGCCTTTGCCTTTGATAAACATGTAGTAAAATGCCGTCTTTTAATAACAAACTGTCTTATAGAAAAAACGAAAATATTCTGAACTACTCTTACTACGCTTGAGAGGTGAAGAATCCCATAGCCACCAGCATCATCTTAGCCCTTTAAAACCCCGCCTTTTCTTTTTCCTGATCATACCCAAAAACAAATCTAACTTGTTTTTCCTCGAAACCCTCACAAAAAATAAAAAGCCGACAGATAGATAAAACCCGCCCCGCCTATATTCTGACTTCAAAACCCCACAAAAAACCCAATTATTTAACTTTTTAAGCAATTCTTGGGCATCAGCACCCCCCTTTCCGCCTCTGATGAATCCAGAATCTTGTGGCTCTTCTATTTTGCGGGACGCCTTCGCCTTTGAAATAGCGAAGACCTAAATTATATTTAGTCTCGATTGCATCTTGATTGCTAGCCTTCTGAGGGCTGCCATCTTAAAACATTGAGGGCTTCTCTAATCCAAGGCGGCCATTATCCTTGACGACAACAGCATCCGCAGAGGATGGAAAACTTGAAAATGCCCCTATGTTAATGACAATCGCGGCACCCGTAAGCCAGAAACGGCGATTCCAGATATTCTTGACGGATATATGATTCTTCCCTTGGTATTATTTCTATGGATTCACAGTATTTTTTAAAAAATGTAGGTCTCTATATTTAAAAATGGAATAATATCTTATTTTTTTAGAAAAAAAACTGTATATATTTTAAATTTTAATATTTTTTATTTATTTTAAATTTAATTTTTTATTATTTTTTCATTTTTTTATTTTAATAAATATTTTTATAGTGCTTAATAAAGAAATAAGGTGTGCTCATGAGCCATTTTTTAGCTGATCTCCATGTTCATTCTCGCTATGCGCGCGCCACCAGTCGTAATTTAGATCTGGAACATTTGGCGTCAGGATCAGCTGAAAAAGGGATTCATCTGGTAGCGACTGGAGACTGCACCCATCCGGCGTGGCGGCAGGAAATGAAAGAGAAGCTAATCGCAGAAGGCAACGGCCTGTTCCGGTTAAAGCCGGAGATTGAACAGCCTTTGATGAAAAATTTACCCATCGGATGCCAAACACCTGTCCGCTTTATTCTTTCGGGGGAAATATCGACCATTTATAAGAAAGGCGACAAAACCCGAAAAGTGCACCATCTGGTATATCATTCTCACTTTGAAGCAGCGGATCGCTTTGCCGAAAAACTAGCCAAGATAGGCAATATTGTTTCAGATGGACGACCAATTTTAGGATTGGACTCTCGTGATCTCCTTGAAATAACCTTGGAATCGGGAAAGGATTCATGGCTTGCGCCTGCCCATATTTGGACGCCTTGGTTTTCAGCTTTGGGATCAAAATCCGGTTTTGATTCTATTGATGAATGTTATGGCGATTTAGCAGGGCATATTTTTGCGGCTGAAACCGGTTTATCTTCTGATCCTGAGATGAATTGGCGCGTCTCCTCTTTGGATCGCTATCGCCTGATATCAAGTTCAGATGCCCATTCGCCCGCTAAGTTAGGACGGGAAGCTACTTTATTTGATTGTGATATGGGATTCCAACCGCTTCGCCACGCTCTTGAAACGGGAGAAGGCTATATCGGCACGATTGAATTCTTTCCTGAAGAAGGGAAATACCATGCCGATGGTCACCGTCATTGCCATATCAGCCTGACACCCAAGGAGACGTTAGCGCTTGGTGGCCTTTGTCCTGTATGCGGTAAGCCACTGACCATTGGGGTTGCCCATCGGGTAGAAGCCTTGGCCGATCGGGAAGAGGGCATTCCGCCTTCAACCGCTGGTAAGTTTAGCAGCTTAGTGCCCTTGCCCGAAATTTTAAGTGAATTATGGGGCGTTGGGCCTACGTCTCGTAAAGTCACCCAAGCCTATCAACGCAGCTTATCCTTATTGGGATCAGAATTGGCTATCTTGGAAACGGTAGCGATTGAAGATATGACGTCGATTCACCCCTTGCTAGGCGAAGCGATTGATCGATTGCGAAAGGGCAAAGTCATTCGCGAAGCCGGTTATGACGGGGAATATGGCACTATTCGTTTGTTTGAAAAACAGGAAATGGAGCAGCTGACAAAGGGTGGCCTATTATTTAACTTTGCGCCTGTCAGGAAAGCGCCCATCATTGCAGAAGCGCCGCGGATAGAAGAGAAAGCCCTAGCGCTTGATCCTATAAAAAAAGTGCTAGGAGAAAAAGCGCGACAAGATGAAACTATCGCGCCCTTTCTAAAGCCTCTTGATCAGCCGCAGCGAGAAGCGGCCTTGATAACAGAAAAGCCGTTAATGGTTTTAGCGGGACCGGGTGCGGGTAAAACCCATATGTTAACCCGCCGCGTAGCCTATCTAATCAAAAACAAAGGTATATTGCCGCAACAATGTTTGATTGTCACCTTTACGCGCCGTGCCACTGAAGAGCTAAAAAGTCGATTAACAACCCTCATCCCTGATCAGGCCTCTGGTTTAGCCATACATAGTTTTCATGCCTTAGCGCTTCATATTTTGCGTCAAGATAGCGCTTTATTTGGCCTTTCGCCCGATTTTCATGTTGCAGATCATCAGGAGCGGAAAAAAGCCCTTATGGCGGCGATGTCTCTTTCAGCAGGAAAGGCTGAACAGGCACTTAAGCGCTTATCCGAGCTCAAAAGGCGGGGCGAATCAGGTAATGCCGAAGAACAGCAGATTCGGAATCAATTAGAAATCTTGGGACAACAACAAAATTGGCTCGATTTTGATGATCTCATTATAAAAGCTGTCCAAGGCCTGAGCTTGAATTCAGCGCTTCTTAGCCGCTGGAAAACGCAATTCCGCTTTATTTCAGTTGATGAATTTCAAGATATTGATGAAAAACAATACCAATTAATCCGGCTTTTGGTAGGCGATGATACGCAATTAACCGTCATTGGTGATCCTAATCAGGCTATTTATAGTTTTAGAGGAGCGGATTCTGCCTGTTTTGATCGGCTACAACAGGATTTCCCCGCTATTGTTAGCGTCACTTTAAATCGGAATTATCGTTCTACCCCTGAAATTGTCGATGCGGCGAATGGGCTTATGCCGGATCGAAAAGGTTTGGCCATGCGGGCGCATGGCGAAAAGATTATCCTTTACCAAGCCCGTCAAGAGTCGGATGAAGCTCATTTTGTAAGCCAGAAAATCGAAGAAATGATGGGCGGCCATGACATGTTAACGGCGCAAGTGGGCAAAAAAACCAAGCAAAGCCGAGACATTGCCCTTAGTTTTAAAGATTTTGCCATTCTTTATCGCCATAATGCGCAGGCAAAATCCTTTGAAAAGGTCTTTAATCAGGCAGGTGTGCCTTTCAGAAAAACCGCGCCGGTTCTGATTACTTCGCATCCAGCCGTAGCAGCATTAGTAAAAATATTAAGCCATTTTCCCATGGAAATGTTGAAAGATAAATTAGAAAGCCTGAAAAAAGCCGAAATACAGCTCAGGACACAACCCAATAAGGAAGACTTAGAGCCAGCCGAGATAGAAACAGCCCTATCATGGCTGCGCATTCTGGCTGAAAAGACAGGGGATCAGGAATCCTCCGTTTTCTGGGAACAACTAGCTTTGGCAACTGAGGTTGATTTTCACGATCAACGCGGTGATCGTGTTTCCTTGATGACGATACATGCGGCTAAGGGGTTAGAATTCCCAGTCGTCTTTGTTGTCGGCCTAGAAGAAGAAATATTCATGCTTCACCATGCGCCAGAAGAAGAAAGCGCAGCAGCTGAAGAAAAGCGATTATTCTATGTGGCTGTGACGCGTGCACGCGATCATCTTTTCTTAACCCACGCTCGTGAGCGTTTTGTTTATGGCGTTCACCAAAAGCAAAAGGCCTCTGCCTTTTTAACAGCGATCACCGATTTTACGGTTGCACAATCAGAAAAGAAACGCCCTGCAAAAAGCAGCAAACAACAATATAGCTTATTTTAAAGGGAATAGGGAAATGGCGGAGAGGGTGGGATTCGAACCCACGGTACCCGTAAGGGCACAACGGTTTTCGAGACCGTCCCAATCGACCTCTCTGGCACCTCTCCGCACTATCAGCTGTAAAGAAGCTGATAGAGGCGCGCTAGTAACGTAAATATTCTTTTTTGCCAAGGGGAAATGGCGAACGATGCGCTGCTTTTTATGTACAGCTGTCCTTTTAGGATGCTAATTTCTATCAGAAAAAGCTGATAAAAGGGACAAACCTTGTTAATTATATCCCTTTATTCTGAAAACAAAAGAAGACTGTATCAAAGAAGAAATTCTTTCTATTAAAAAGCTACACTAACAAGTGTTCCGTTGGTCTTTCCGATTTTTATAAAGCCCTACTCTCTCCGCCAAAAGTAAATTTTTGCGTATGAAGGTAAAGGGAGAATTCTATGCAGACTAAAAAACTGTTCTCGTTAGAGGTTATATTACATAGGGTATCGTTGCTTTTGGCATATCCATGAGGGCGGGCCGCGCCAATAAAAAACCCTGCATTAACTCCACGCCTATATCTGACAGCATATCAAATTCGGCTATGGTTTCGACCCCTTCAACCACGAAATCAATATTCAGATCACGACATAACGAAATCATGGCCTTGACGATGGCCTGACGGTGCTTGTCCTTTTCGATATTGATAACGTAATGACGATCCAACTTGATAATATTAGGATGATAGCGCGTTAACAAATTAAGATTAGAGTGCGCTCTACCAAAATCATCAAAGGCAATTTTAAAATCGAGATGCTGATAGGTCGAAATAATATTTTCGATATGATGGGCATCATTTATGTATTCTTTTTCTGACCATTCGAAAATAATACGACTGGGATTAAGGTTTAACTTTTCACAAGTCGCTAAAGTTCTGCGCAGACAATGGGCCGGACTGAAAACGGCATTAGGCATAAAATTGATACTGATTAAGCCATCCCAGTGGCATGATAGAGCCGATTGGAGCGCTTTTTCTCTGGCTGTTTGATCAAAAATATATCGGTTACTATCATTGACCTTTGAAAGAATAGAACCCGCCCCTTCCCCTTTTAAGCCACGCACCAAGGCTTCTTGAGCGTAAATCATGCCTGTTTTGATATTAACGATAGGCTGAAAAGCAAAAAGAAAGCTGAAATCAAGCGGTTTATCGCATTTGCCCCCAAAACAAACGAAGCGGCTTTGTCTGTCCGATATTAATTGAGACTGCCCCATAACAAACGGTTCCTCTTACACAATGCTCCAAAATGGAACATTGTGTAAGCATTATTAACGTCCGTTCAGTTTACTTCTTTTAAGACAAAGTTAATAAATTTTGATAAATTATAACTATAATTGTAAATAATATTTTATATTATTGATCAATCAAATGACGCTCTTTCACAAAGCTATCAAGATCGACCAAATTAGTTAAAAGAGGCTCCAAATGATCAAGGGGTACAGTATTAGGGCCATCAGAAAGCGCATTGGCTGGATCGGGATGAGTTTCTAAAAACAGGCCAGCGATGCCTACGGATACGGCGGCACGCGCCAGAACTGAAACGAATTGCCGTTCTCCGCTGCTTCTATTGCCAAGGCCGCCCGGTAATTGGACAGAATGGGTGGCATCAAAAACTAATGGACAGTTGGTCTCGCGCATGATGACGAGACCACGCATATCAGAGACCAAATTGTTGTAGCCAAAACATGCCCCGCGTTCGGCAACCATAATAGACGGAGCAGCGATTCCAACCTCGGCAGCAGCGACGCGTGCTTTAGCGACCACATTGGCCATATCACCGGGAGCCAAAAACTGCCCCTTTTTAATATTGACCGGACGTCCAGAAGCTGCCGCCGCTTCGATCAAATCGGTCTGGCGCACCAGAAAAGCCGGAGTCTGTAAGACATCAACGACTTCGGCTACCGCCTGAACCTGTGAAGCTGTATGCACATCAGTCAATACAGGTAAGCCTACGTCGCGTTGTACCTTTTCAAGAATACGCAGGCCTTCATCAATTCCGGGTCCCCGAAAAGACTGACTAGAAGAACGATTAGCCTTATCAAAAGAGCTTTTATAGATTAGCAGAATACCAAGTTTTTCTGCAATCTTTCGCAGGCGTTCAGCCGTTCTAAGCGTAAGATCTTCCGTTTCGATGACACAAGGGCCAGCAATCAGGAACAACTTGTGTCCAAGACCAACATCGCGACCACATAGATTTATGCTCGGATGCTGTTCATTTAACTTATCATAAGACATAGCAATGCAGCCTTTGGTTATTTTATACCACGCGCCATCAGAGTGGCTTCGATCAGATTACGATCAACAGGGTTATTTAATTCCCACAATTCCAAATCAGGCTTATTGATAACAGATACCTTGACCGCCACACCAGCATCAAGAAAACGTAATTGTTCTAAGCCTTCAATCAATTCCAAGCTTGAGGGCTGCCATGATGCATAACTTCGTAAAGCCTGAGGGCGATAAGCATAAAGGCCGATATGTAAATAAATCGGAAGCACCGGATCAGTCCGGTTTGTTTTGGAAAGATGAGGAATAACCGACTTAGAAAAGTACAATGCCTCCCCTTTCGCATTACAAACGACAGTCGTTCCCCCGACAAGCCCATGTTGCTGATCATCAAATAGCTGAAATCGAACTGCAGGTGAGGTCGTAACCGCCGGAGTCGCGATACCATACTCTGGAGAGCTTTTCATGATCTGAATAAGCTTTTCAACAATAAAAGCAGGCGTCAAGGGTGCGTCGCCTTGAAAATTGATAATCAGATCAAAATCATCCCCCAATTGATCAAGCGCGGCGGCACAACGCTCGGTGCCATTACGGCAGGATGAGGGTGTCATAAGGGCTTCGCCCCCTGCCTTTCGGACGACCTCAGCAATCCGTTCGTCATCTGTTGCAACAACGACACGATCTACGCCTTCTACCGAACAAGCCGCTTCCCAGCTTCGAATAATAAGCGGTTTTTGTTCACCCTCTATCCCCGTAAGAGGTACAAGTGGTTTACCTGGATAACGGGTAGAGGCAAAACGGGCTGGTATAATAATCGCAACGGCCATTCGAAATAATCCCTAATTTATATCTCAATATTGATAATTATTTTATCTTTGATTATAAATGTTAAATTTTTAGAATTAAATTATATTAAAAATTAACATTTAAAAGAAATTATATTTTAAAATTTTATATTTTTTGTATAAAATAAAATGAAAATTTCTTCATCATCATCTGTTGCAAGATAGCAACATAATCATCGTTTTATAGTATATTTTACTAATTCGACCTAAAAATAAACAATACAATCCCGATATTATGCAATAATGTTTTAAACATGCTATTTACGAAACTATAGGTTAATAGATATCTCGTGAATGGGTATATTAGCTTATCGTTTTGCTTATGTGTAAAATGATATAGAGACCATGCCGAGTTCGGAAGTGGAGTAATTTATGCGTAAGATAATTTTTGCGGCCGCCGTTGCAACGGTTGCTATTGCGGCGCAGGCCCCGGCTCAGGTTATAAACACCCCAACGACCTTCCGTGGTTTCCGTATTGAAGGCGATATCGGATGGGACCGCGCGCGGGCAAATGGTGTTGGCCAGAATAACATGGGCTATGGTGGTACCGCTGGCATCGATGGTCAGATCGGTAAATATTTTGTGGTAGGCGCTGAAGGTACCTATTGGAATCCCAGTAAAATGTGGGGTGACCATAATGGTAATAACAACGCTTCTACCGGTACGGGTGGTTCAGTTTCAACGAAAGCTTTTCAGGAATGGGATGCTTCCGTACGAATGGGCTTCTTGGCACAGCCTGATATCCTGTTATATGCTGTTGGTGGTTTTGCCACGACCAGAGAACGTACGCTTTACACGGGTGTTGGCGGTTCAGGCGTTGGCGGCTATCGTAATGTTGGCTGGAGTGATGGTTATTCTGTTGGTGGTGGTGTCGAATACTCCTTCAGCAAAATGTTCTTCATGAATGCCCAATATCGTTACTCTCAGTTCTCTAATCATACCTCTCGTCAGCGTGCGCTGCTTGGGTTTGGTGTCCGCTTCAGATAATTTTTTCATAAAAAGGCCCCGGTTATATTTTTAATCGGGGCTCTGAATGTTGCTTTGTCTTTGGATGATTGTTGCGACATTGCCACATAGTAATGGGCAATATGAGATAAAGCGGTGCATAACATTGGATTTATGTGTAAAATCGTCCATGTCAGCAGAACCGGAGAGTATAAACAAGCTAGTTTGGCGAATAACCAACTTTGTTTAACACTTTTTTCTTTGTATAAAACTTTTCCGACAGCGACGACGGACGAGAAGTATTCCCGAAGTCGCATGTAAAATGGAGTATATTGCATGCGTAAGCTTTATCTTGCAGCAACAGCCTTGACAGCAGCGGTTGCATCACAAGCCTGGGCACAGGATACCGTCGCACCGGATAATGCTGACCCACAGTCTACGACCCCTTATTATGGAACCCCCGCTGTCCCGCAGCCGGCTTATCCTGATAGCAGTGCTACCCAGGATGCGCCTGTCGTAGCTCAGGATACGACGACGGCACAGCCGGTAAACTATCAACCTATTCCTTTAGCCCCTAACCCAAATGAAGTCGCTAATCACAGCGGCATCAAATTCCGCGGTCTACGCGTTGAAGGCGATATTGGTTGGACCCGTTCTAGCTCTAACCACGTTAGTGGCCGCAACAACATGGGTTACGGTGGTACCCTGGGTGTCGATGCTGTCGTTGATAACTTCTTCGTTTTCGGTGTTGAAGGCAACTACTGGAATCCCAGTAAGATGTGGGAAAACAACGCCGGCAGCAATATGAATGTCGGTAGCCAAGGTAACAACATCGGCACCACAGCTGGTGGTGGCTATTCTGCACGCAAAGCCTTTGAAGAATGGGATGCGACCCTGCGTATGGGTTTCCTCGCTACCAAAGACTTGTTGTTCTACATGGCGGGTGGTTATGCGTCTGGCAAACAGCGTAATCTTTACCTGAACAGCGCAGGGGTTGCGACGGGTAAATATGTTGGCTGGAGCAATGGTTATTCTGTTGGTGGTGGTATTGAATATTCTATCACGCAGAATTTCTTCATGAATGCTCAATATCGTTGGACTCAGTTCGGTAACCATACGTCCCGTGCGCGTGCTACGCTCGGTTTTGGTTTCCGTTTCCCCTAGGTTCACCGCTAATCTCAGCTCTTTTTCCTAAAAAAGAACGTCTGAAGATTATATAATTTTTAAGGCAGTATTGATCCCATAAGGTCAGATACTGCCTTAAAAATTTTGGGCTTTTAATCTCTTCATCTCTTATATTTGTGTCTTGATTTCGATGTCTTGAAACAGATCACGGGATGTCAGAGAGCACTCTGAGAGACCGCTTTTTAGGTCAAATAAGCTCTTTCTAACTTAGCTTTGGAAAGCAGTCATAAAAATAAATAACCCCTCAATCCTCACCTTCCGTATTGAGTGTACATATCTATCATTTCGTTGATTTTTCTTCACAGAAATTTAACCATCGCGAATACGTCCCGTGCGCGTGCTACGCTCGGCTTTGGTTTCCGTTTCCCCTAGGTTCACCGCTAATCTCAGCTCTTTTTCCTAAAAAAGAACGTCTGAAGATTATATAATTTTTAAGGCAGTATTGATCCCATAAGGTCAGATACTGCCTTAAAAATTTTGGGCTTTTAATCTCTTCATCTCTTATATTTGTGTCTTGATTTCGATGTCTTGAAACAGATCACGGGATGTCAGAGAGCACTCTGAGAGACCGCTTTTTAGGTCAAATAAGCTCTTTCTAACTTAGCTTTGGAAAGCAGTCATAAAAATAAATAACCCCTCAATCCTCACCTTCCGTATTGAGTGTACATATCTATCATTTCGTTGATTTTTCTTCACAGAAATTTAACCATCGCGAAACCGCCTAGCACGAGTAATAAGCACGTAGAAGCAACGAGTGTGAGCCGCTTCTCGATAAACTGCGCGATAGGCGGGCCATAGCGCCGGAGCAAACCGGCCACGATAAAAAATCGCAAGCCCCGACTGATCGTAGCAGCCGCTAAAAAGCTAGGAATACTGTAACGTGCAAAACCGCTGGCAATAGTTACCAGCTTAAAAGGTATCGGGGTCAAACCTTTTACAAGAATAACAATAGCCCCATAACGGGCATACCAATCCTGAAAACTGCGCGCTTTTCCTTCTAATCCATAGATATTAATAAGCCAGCCGCCGATACTATCATAAAGATAATACCCAATAGCATAACCGAACAAGGCACCGATTATAGAAGCCAATGTCGCAAGGCCAGCCATACGCCAAGCTTGATCGCGGCGGGCAATAACCATCGGCACCAGCATAGCCTCCGTTGGAATCGGAAAAAAAGAGGCCTCGGAAAAAGATAAAAGTGCTAGCCATAAAAATGCATGGCGATCAGAGGCACGCCTGAGCGTCCAGTTATAGGTTCGACGCAACATTTTATTGAACCAATTCTCTCTATTGATCTAATTTAACTAAAGTACCCGCCCCATGGTCTGTAAAAAGTTCAATTAAAATAGCATGGGGCACGCGCCCATCAAGGATAACAGCGGCATCGACCCCACTCTTGACGGCTTCGATACAGGTTTCCAGCTTGGGAATCATGCCCCCTGAAATAACATTTTCTTCTTTCAACGTCTCGATCTGGGAAGGCGTTAATGTTCTCATCAGCGCTTTATCAGCATTCAAGACACCCGCGACATCAGTCAACAGAAACAGCCGTGCAGCCTTAAGACCAGCAGCCAAGGCTCCCGCCATAGTATCAGCATTAATATTATAAGTTTCCCCATCCGCCCCAACGCCAATCGGTGCCACGACTGGAATCATACCCGCTTGTGTAATGGTATCAATAAGGCGACGATCAATCGAAACAGGTCGTCCGACAAAACCCAAATCGATATTTTCTTCTGGATTGGCCGAACTCGTTTTTTTGACCTTCTCAACCTCGACTAGCTTGGCATCCTTACCGGAAATGCCAACAGCCCGTCCTCCGGCATGCCCTATCCATGAAACAATTTCTTTGTTGATTGCACCCGATAATACCATTTCCGCTACTTTTGCGGTTTCAGTATCGGTAACCCGCAGCCCGTCGATAAAACGGCTCTCTACACCCAAATCTTTCAGCATTTTTCCGATCTGGGGGCCACCACCATGAACAACCACCGGATGGATACCAATTGCTTTTAATAAAACAACGTCTTCTGCAAAATCTCTGGCAGCAGCCGGATTACCCATTGCATGGCCACCATATTTGACCACAAAAATTTCACCCGCATAACGCTGGATATAAGGCAAAGCTTCTGCAAGTGTCTCCGCCTTGTTAAGCAGCGGACTATCAGGGGCGTAAATGGCGGACATGCGTAAGCTCCGGAAAAAAACTAAGGTCTTAGAGAAATGCTTTTCGCTTTTGCGGAAAAAATACCTACCTACAAGGAAAAAATATAAAAACCATGCGTCTTAAGTCGTTTCTCTACAGGTTAGAGGCCTAAAAATTAAAAGGTCAACGCGTTTAATCTGGTCGGGTTATACCCCCCGGTTGCCATAATATATCCCCGCCATGATGCGTAGCGACCCGACGGGCTGTCACAAAGAGATAATCTGACAAGCGATTGATATAATGAAGACCATGAGGGTTAAGATTAATATTGGCCTCTCTCAGGCGCACCATAGTGCGTTCGGCACGGCGCGCTATAGTGCGGGCTAAATGAAGTTCTGCAATTCCATATTTGCCCGCTGGAAGGATAAAACTTTTAAGGGGCGAAAGCCTGATATTCATTTGATCTATTTCTTGTTCCAGACGTGTGACTTGGGCTGGAACAATTCTTAAAGGGGGAGAATCGTTTTGCTCAGCGGAAAAAGGCGTCGCCAAATCAGCACCCAAATCAAAAAGATCATTCTGAATAACGGCGAGTTGAAGACTAATTTTTTCTTCGCTCAGCCGTGCTTGTGCTACACCAATGGCAGCATTGGTCTCATCAATTTCGCCAATCGCTGTAATAAGAAGATGACTTTTAGAAACACGGGAACCATCAACTAATCCGGTTTTCCCGCCGTCTCCGCTTCGCGTATATATCTGATTTAATTTGACCATGTCGCTTTTTCACTAAAAATGGCTATATTCTCATTAACCCCAAGCTTTTTTAAAGCGAAAAGCTTAATGGGTTTCTTGTAGCCTTGCCTGTCCGCTCAGGTAATACTGATATTAGCTGACCCAAGGCTATACTCTATTATTTCTAGCTCGAAAGGCGGCAAAACACAGGCGTATTATAGGCTTTTATAACACTAGTATAACAGTAGGATTTTCGGTCTCTCAATTGACTTGTCAACCAGAGCGCAAGGATTTCTCCTGATGTATCATCCAGATTTAAGCCCTATTGCTTATACCCCTCCTGATCGATGTCCCGCACTAGTGCTTAATGCGGATTATAGTCCTTTGAGTTATTTTCCTCTCAGCATCTGGTCATGGCAAGAAGCGGTTAAGGCTGTATTTTTAGAGCGTGTTGATATTGTTGAAGTGTATCAACGGGAAATTTCTAGTGCCCATTTTAAAATGCGTCTTCCTTCGGTTATTGCTCTAAAACGCTATGTACGGCGTTCTCAATTCCCACCCTTTACCCGCTTTAATTTATTTCTACGGGATCATTTTCGGTGTCAATATTGCGGCAGTTCCCATGATTTGACCTTTGACCATGTCATTCCCCGTGCCCAAGGTGGTCGGACAACTTGGGATAATGTCGTCGCGGCCTGTAGTCCATGTAACCTAAAAAAAGGTGGCCGCACCCCAGAGCAAGCTGATCTTTTTTTAAATATTATCCCGCATCAACCTACAAATTGGCAATTGCATGAAAATGGCCGAAGCTTCCCACCCCATTATCTTCATGAAAGTTGGCGGGATTGGCTTTACTGGGATAGTGAACTTGAGTCGTAAAAGCGTAAAAAATCGCACAGTAAAAATGCAATTTTGCATTATTTTATAACAAAAAAATGGAAAATTGTTATTCAAAACAAAGCTAACCGCAAAAAAATTCATTCTAAAAATAATTTAATATAATTATAATCGAAAAGACTAGGCAATATTTTCTGCCTTTTGACCACAAGATGGGTTGTCTAGGGACGGTAAGCTAGGCAAATGAATGCCCTATGACCAAGCCGCGCACAATCAATCAAAATCCAGACCTCCGCTTTTTCGGTAACCTGCTCGGTCAGGTTATCAAAGAGCAAGGCGGAGAGTCTTTGTTCAATCAGATCGAACAGATCCGCACTGCCGCTATTAGACGTCATCGCGGGATTGTTGACAGCAATGAATTAAGCGACCGCTTAGCGGCACTTGATCTTAATGACATGTTCTCTTTTGCCCATGCCTTTTTGCTGTTTTCAATGCTGGCCAATCTGGCCGATGATCGTCAGGGGGATATTCTTGATCCCGACGCCAACATGGCAAGCGCCTTAAAAGATATAAAGGCAGACGGTGTCAGCGAGCAGACTATTCTCGATTTAATCGAAAAAGCCTGCATTGTTCCTGTTCTAACGGCGCATCCGACGGAAGTTCGCCGGAAAAGCATGATTGATCACTATAATCGCATTGCGACTTTGATGCGGTTAAAAGATGCTGGCCAGACAAAAACAGAAGATGGGCTTCCGATTGAAGAGGCCCTAATTCATCAAATTACTATCTTATGGCAAACCCGTCCGTTGATGCTGCAAAAGCTGACGGTTGCTGATGAAATTGAAACCGCCCTTTCCTTCCTGCGCGATACATTCTTGCCCGTTTTACCGCAGCTTTATGCCGAATGGGAAGAACTGCTGGGCGCACCGATACCTAGTTTCATCAAACCCGGCAACTGGATCGGGGGGGACCGTGACGGCAACCCTAATGTGAATGCCGATACGATCATGCTTTCCTTACGGCGTAGTTCGGAAACAGTGCTAGCCGATTATATGCATCGGTTGGACAAGCTGATTGCTAATCTTTCAATATCAACCGATATGGTTACCGTATCTGATGATATTTTACGCCTTGCTGATAAAAGTCATGATGAAGCCGCTATCCGTGCCGATGAACCTTATCGGCGTGCTTTGAATGGCATTTACGATCGCGTTGCGGCTACCTATCGCTTAATTGCCGGTCGGAACCCTTCGCGTCCCCCCCTTCGTGAGGCCGCCCCGTATAAACGCCCGCATGAATTGATTGCTGATCTTAAAACTTTAGCAAACGGTTTAGGCTCGCTCGCCAAAGGCAGTTTCCAAGCGTTGATTCGTTCCGTTGAGACGTTTGGTTTTCATCTGGCAACTTTGGATTTACGCCAAAATTCACAAGTCCATGAGCGGGTTGTGAATGAATTACTGCGTATCGCTGCCGTAGAAGAAAATTATCTCGATTTACCAGAAGATCAGCGCGTCCAATTATTGCGCCGTGAATTGTCCCAGCCAAGAACCTTGTATGTTCCACGGGCGGAATATTCCGAGGAAACGCGTTCTGAATTAGATATTATTCAGGCCGCTGCCCGTGCCCATGAAATGTTCGGGCCAGAATGTATTACTACTTATCTGATTTCCAATGGCGAAAGCATTTCGGATATTTTGGAAGTCTATATTCTATTAAAAGAAGCCGGTCTTTATAAGGGTGGCGCAGAACCGAAAGCCGCCATCGAAGCAGCGCCTTTATTTGAAACCGTAGCCGATCTTGAACATGCACCCGAAGTTATGGAGGCGTGGTTTAAACTTCCAGAAGCGCAAGCTATCGCTAAAGAACATCAGGTTCAGGAAGTCATGGTCGGTTATTCGGATTCGAATAAGGATGGCGGCTATCTTACTTCGGTTTGGGGCTTATATAAAGCCTGTCTTTCCTTGGTGCCGATTTTTGAAAAAGCGGGTGTCCCAATCCAGTTTTTCCATGGACGCGGTGGTTCGGTCGGACGCGGTGGCGGATCTAATTTTAACGCGATTTTGGCTCAACCTGCGGGCGCTGTTAAAGGTCGTATCCGTTATACCGAGCAAGGGGAAGTCGTTGCAGCCAAATACGGCACCCACGATAGTGCTATTGCTCATTTGGATGAGGCCGTTGCGGCGACCTTAATCACATCCTTAAAAACACCGACGATTGTTGAACCTATTTTCAGCCGCTATAAAAAAGCCTTGGATGCACTTTCAGATTCGGCTTTCCGTAGCTATCGTCAGCTTGTTTATGAGACCGAGGGTTTCCGTAAATTCTTTAGTGAATTCACACCGCTTCCCGAGATTGCACTTTTAAAAATTGGGTCACGACCACCTAGCCGTAAAAAATCAGATCGGATTGAAGATCTGCGCGCCATTCCTTGGGTCTTTAGCTGGTCTCAGGTGCGGGTAATGCTGCCCGGATGGTATGGTTTCGGCCAAGCCTTATATGATTTTGAAGATCAAGATCTGATCAAGGAAATGGCAAAAACATGGCCATTCTTCCGGACGACTATTGCCAATATGGAACAGGTTTTAGCGCGTTCAGATCTCACTATTGCCAAGCATTATCTGCCTTTGGTGGAAGATCAGATTCGCGGCGAGCAGATTTATGATTCTATCCGTGATGGGTGGAATAAGAGCTGTGAAGGTCTGTTAAAAGTGACGGATCAGAACTGGCTCTTGGAACGCCATCCTGCCTTGGATAACTCTATCCAAATGCGTCGCCCTTATCTGGAACCGCTCAATTATTTACAGGTTGAGTTACTGAAAAAACGTCGTGGTGGGGATCAAAACCCGCATATTATCGAATCTATTCAATTGACCTTGAATGCGATTGCGACGGCCCTTCGTAACAGCGGTTGATGGATGCCTTCATTATATCATTATAATACATAAAAAAACGGCATGGATTTTTCCATGCCGTTTTTATTGGGTAAAAATTTAAGGCGGATAGGTAATCTCCGTCAAAAATATTAATCCTCGGGATCAGCAATGTTGCGGGCGATATTGCTGTGACGATAGCCATAGCAAAAATAGACAATAAGCCCAATAAAAGCCCATCCAAAGAACATGACCAGAGTCATGAGTGGCAAGCTAACAAACAGATAAAGACAGCCTAACGCCGCTAAGGGTGAAATCAGATAAATGACAGGCGTTTTAAAAGGACGATGCCGCTTAGGATCCGTACGCCGCAACACCAAAACGGCAACAGCGACCATAGAGAAAGCGAACAAAGTACCTGCATTCGAAATATCGGCCAAGATACCCACTGGGAAAAAAGCTGAAAAAACAGCGACAAAAACGCCGGTCATAATTGTAACGACATAAGGCGTTTGAAAACGACTATGCACCTTGGCGAAAAATTCTGGCAGCAGACCATCGCGACTCATCACAAAGAAAATCCGTGTTTGTCCAAAAATCATCATTAAAATGACAGAAGGCAGAGCAAATCCCGCCGCCAAAGCAATGAGATTACCGATTTTTGTCCATCCGACCTTTCTTAAAGTCCAAGCCAGCGCCTCGTTAGAACACACAACCTTACTGTCATGAATAGCAGCACAAGCCGCCGTTAACTGATGGCTACCCGTTGCCAAACCGTGGCCATTGGCATCAAGGATAGGCTGTGCCCCCACACCCCCAATAACACCGGCAGAAACCAGCATATAGAAGATGGTACAAATAGCTAATGAACCGACCAGACCGATAGGCATGTTACGTTGTGGATTCTTGGTTTCTTCTGCTGCTGTAGAAACAGCATCAAAGCCCACATAAGCAAAGAAAATAGAAGCCGCAGCAGCCGAAATACCCGAAAATCCCAAGGGGGCAAAAGGATGAAAATTTTCCATTTTCATGGCGGGAATAGCCAGTGCAACAAAGAGCGAAAGGGCAGTAATTTTAATAGCTACTAAAACAGCGCTTACTGTTGCACTTTCCTTAGTGCCTCTTATCAAGAGTAAAGTAATGACCAAGGCTATAAAGGCTGCCGGTAAATTGATAATACCACCATTAAAGGGCCCCTTGGTAAAGGCTATTAAACTAGGGGAAAAATGGGTTCCTGTTAAATGTTCCAGTAAACCGACCACATAGCCTGACCAGCCGACAGAGACGGCACTGGCCGCAACGGCATATTCAAGGATAAGCGCCCATCCGACCATCCATGCGATAAGCTCCCCCATAACCGCATAGCTATACGTATAAGCAGAACCGGAAACCGGCACCATTGCTGCCATCTCGGCGTAACAAAACGCGGCTACACCACAAACGCAGGCCGCAATAATAAAACTCACCATCATACCGGGACCTGCCTTTTGGGCCGCTTCTGCTGTCAGCACAAAAATACCGGTACCTATAATCGCGCCTACACCCAGCATAGTCAGCTGAAAAGCGCCCAAGGAGCGATGAAGAGATTTCTTTTTTGCAGTCGCTAAAATGGCGTCGAGAGACTTCACACGCCCAAATATCATTCATTATCCCCCGATAAGAAGCGGTTAACACCGCACTATATTATGAACCGTTACAGGATAATTTTTCTTTTTATTCTTAACCTGAACGACCAACCTCATCAGATAATAGAAGGGGTTTATCGATAGCAGGCAAGAGAAAAACAGTCTTTTCAACAGAACGTCTTTTAAAAAAGGTAAAAATATATCAATAGAAGGACATATCTAAAATTATGATATTATAATTATATTATTTTATAAAGCTTATTTCGCTTTTGATGAAAGATAAAACAGAGCAAAGGCGAAATAAGCATGGTTTTATTGGGCCATTGGATCAGGATTGAACCAAATGGGCACCGAGTACCTTTCCACCTAAAATGTGGATATGAAGATGGGGTACTAATTGATCGGCATCATGACCACAATTTACGATCAGTCGATAGCCCTTATTGAGCGAAGAATCTCGGCTGATTTCACCAACGGCACGCACAAAAGCGGCCATTTCTTGATCAGAAGCCTTTATTGAAAAATCATCCCAAGAAACATAGCGACCTTTGGGAACAACGAGAATATGAACCGGAGCCTGGGGGTTAATGTCATGAAAAGCTAGTACATGGTCATTTTCATAGACTTTTTTACAAGGAATCTCACCCCGCAAAATACGGGCAAAGATATTGTCATCATCATAGGGCTGATGGATATCGACAGTCATAATAAACCCTTCACTAATGAGGCTATTTTTTATTTTTACGGGCAGCTTTCTCAGCATGGCCAGAAGTGCCTTCCCGGCTTTGTAACACCGCAAAAACATTGTCAAAATTCGTACCGCGATCCGTTAGCAAGACAGCCAAATGAAATAAAAGATCAGCTGCTTCACTTTCCAATGATTTTTTGTCTTGCGATAAAGCGGCAATGACAGTCTCGACCGCTTCTTCACCCAATTTTTGGGCGATATGGGCCGTACCACGATGGAAAAGAGAAGAGACATAAGACTCTTCTGGGGAAGCCTTTCGGCGTTCTGCAATAACCGATTCAATATAAGCAAGCGTATTTTGGGACATAGCAGGCTTGTCTTTCACAATTGGGGCAACCTAATTCTCTGCCAAGAGAGACAGGCAATCATTTTTGAATAACGATACTTCGAGGAATCGCAAAATACCCCACGGATCATCCTATAATTTCTGGGGGGTGGCGTACCGTCAAACCCGCAGCCGCCAAGGCTTCATGCGCTTCGGCCAAACTATATTGACCAAAATGAAAAATAGAAGCCGCTAGCAAGGCGCTGGCATGACCTTGGGTAACCCCTTCCACCATGTGGTCAAGATTACCAACCCCGCCACTAGCAATAACGGGTACAGAAACGGAATCGGACACTATACGCGTTAAGGCAAGATCATAACCGTCTCTTGTGCCGTCTTTATCCATAGAGGTCAGCAAAATTTCTCCGGCACCAAGACGGGTCAGATTTTTAGCATGTTCAATCGCATTAATACCCGTCGGACGGCGGCCACCATGCGTATAGACTTCCCATGTGTCACCCTTTTTGCGCGCATCAATAGCGGCGACGACACATTGGGCACCAAAACGGTCAGCTATTTCAGCAACCAGTTCAGGACGCGCAACCGCCGCCGAATTCACAGCAACTTTATCGGCACCCGCCAATAATAAAGCCCGTGCATCCTCTACCTGACGCACGCCGCCTCCAACGGTAAGGGGCATGAAACAGACGGCGGCGGTTCTGGCGACCACATCAAGCATGGTGCCCCGTCCTTCATGGCTGGCAGAAATATCAAGAAAGCAAAGCTCGTCTGCGCCAGCGGCACCATATATTTTAGCTTGTTCCACCGGATCTCCGGCGTCGATAAGATCGGTAAAATTAACGCCTTTTACAACGCGCCCGTTAGCAACGTCGAGACAAGGGATAATGCGCGTACAAAGACTCATGCTTTAGCCCCTCCTTGTCGTGCTATCGTTAAAGCCGCCTTTAAATCCAGCGAGCCATCGTAAATCGCTCGACCACAAATAACACCTTCTATGCCTTCTTTTGTGTGTCGTGCCAGCAACTCGATATCGCCAATATCCCTAACACCACCGCTAGCAATGACCGGCATTTGGCTGACTTTGGCCAAAGCCAAGGTTGCCTCACTGTTGCAACCTTTTTTCAGACCATCCCGTCCGACATCGGTATAGAGTAACGCGGCCACACCGGCATCGGCAAAACGTTCAGCCATATCAATAACAGATATTTCTGACTGTTCTGCCCATCCCTTGGTTGTTACCATGCCATCGCGGGCATCCACAGCCACAACAATGCGATGCGGATATTTTTTAGCAGCCTCCTTCACAAGCTCGGGATTATCAAGCGCTGCAGTACCGATAACCACCCGATGAATACCCCGACTTAACCATCCTTCGATGGCTTCCATGCTGCGAATACCACCCCCGAGCTGAATTTTTCCCGGAAAGGCTTTGACAATTGCGTCAACAGCCGTCGCATTCATGGCATGGCCAGCAAAAGCACCATCTAAATCGACAACATGCAAATATTGGGCACCCGCTTCATTAAATTGGCGAGCACGCGCCGCCGGATTTGCATCATAAATGGTCGCACGATCCATATCGCCTTCTGAGAGACGAACGACATGGCCTTCTTTAAGATCGATAGCAGGAAAAATAATCAAAGAGTGAGACATGAATTTCTCCGGCAGCAGCTTGAACGCCGCTTTGATAGGCTGAAAGGATGAAAGGAGGCGTTACCGCCGCTAAAGATAAAAAATCTGTAAACTAAGGGTGCCATTCTAAAAAACGGGATAAAAATCGAAGACCATAGCCTTGGCTTTTTTCAGGATGAAACTGGACACCGATAATATTGTCATGCCCGACCGCTGCCGTTACTGCCCCACCGTGATCCGTTTTTGCCAACAAATCCTGAGTATCCGTAGGAAAAAATGCATAGCTGTGCAAAAAATAAGCCTCACCGGCCTTTAAAAGCGGGTGCGTATCTGCGGTTAACGTGATCTGATTCCAACCCATATGGGGCACTTTGCAACGGGGATCATTGGGTTTTAAAGCTTTCACACTACCCTTTATCCAGCCCAGGCCTTTATGGATGCCATGTTCTTCACCCTGTTCGGCAAGAAGTTGCATACCGACACATATGCCTAAAAAAGGACGACTTTTTTTCAGAACAGCTTCACTAAGCGCATCGGTCATACCCGGAATAGCTTGTAAAGCGTGCATACAGGCGGCAAAAGCCCCCACGCCGGGTAAAACAATACGCTCCGCCTGAAGAATATCATCGGGATTGGTTGTAATTATCAGCCTTTTCTCGGGAAGCCCCGCTGCCAACAACGCATTAGCGACTGAACGAAGGTTACCGGCCCCATAATCAATCAGGGCAACCGTTGAAGAAGTATGCGTCATCGCCCTACAAGCTCTCTTTCGTAGAGGGGATTTGATCTTTTTTGCGGGGATCAATGGCAACAGCCTGACGAAGCGCCAAGGCTAACCCTTTAAATAAACTTTCCGCGATATGATGATTGTTATGGCCATAGAGTGTTTCGACATGGAGTGTAATACCAGCGCCTTGCGCAAAGCTTAAAAACCAATGTTCAATCATTTCGGTATCGAGGTCGCCTAACCGTGGCTGAGTAAAGGCAGAACGCCAAACCAGATAGGGACGACCCGAAATATCAATGGCAATTCGGCTTAGAGATTCATCCATAGGGGCATAGGCATGAGAAAAACGGGTAATACCTCGTTTATCCCCTAATGCCTGATTGACCGCTTGGCCTAAGGCAATCGCGCTGTCTTCAGTGGTGTGATGGGGATCTATATGAAGATCACCTTTTACCGTTAAATCGCAATCAATCAACGAATGACGGAAAAGCTGTTCTAACATATGATCCAAGAAACCAATGCCCGTTTTGACATTATACTGTCCCGTACCTTCTAGGTTAAGATGGATTAGAACATCGGTTTCGGCGGTTTGACGATGAATTGAGGCTATACGCTGCATAAAATCGCTATAGCCTACCGTTGCTTTCATGCAAATATACTCAATCCCATCTTGACCGATAGGAGAAGGACGTCCACCTAAGACGGTATGAATGAGGAAAGCTTTGACAGTCTGATTCCGTATGATGAGATCGTCCAAGAGGCTCTGCGCGCTGTTGTCGGGCGCGTTTTAGGGTCGGTACAGGCAGAAGGTGGTTTGCCTGGTGATCATCATTTTTATATCACCTTTAAAACGCAGGCTGCCGGCGTTGATGTGCCAGCCCATCTACTGGCCCGTTTCCCTGATGAAATGACGATTGTCATCCAGAATCGTTATTGGGATTTAATGGTAGAGGACGATCATTTCAGCATTGGTCTTGCCTTTGGGGGTGTCCCGGCCAATCTGGTGGTGCCCTATGCGGCCATTACCAATTTCGTAGATCCTTCAGTTCATTTTGCATTGCAATTTGAAGCACAGTTTGAAGAAGAGGACGAGCTAGAAGACGAATCTCCACAAGAGAAACCATCGCTCCCTGAGGCAAAACCTATCGAAGAAGGTTCAAATGTCGTTTCGGTAGATTTTACGCGTAAAAAATAGATTTAAACTCAAAAAAATTAAGCTATCCTGTATCCGTTCAAGGAGGAAGCGCGGGCATATAGGATAGCTCTATTGATTCTATCGATGCAGGCTGAATAACAGCGAAGTCTAAAATAATTATAAAAATTTTAGGCTCATTTTTGTTTTTTTAGCGTTCTTCATAAAAGACATTAGATATAAATAAATGGTTATCTCATTCAGGGAATTACGGACATGGTTGCAAGGATTGTCGAAACATTGGTGCAAGCGGAAATAGGACGCGCTCACCAAGATGACGGCTTGCGACATCTGGTTACAGGTGCCTTGGTTGTTGGGGCGATTCGCCGATTAGGGCCTGTCGGTCTGATTTTGGGAACAGGGTATATTTTAGGCAAAGCCTATATTCGACGTCGTGCAAAACAACGGATAGCCGAACAGAAACGGCTGGCTAGTCATCCGGTAGTTGAAAAAGAAATTTATGCCGAGACAGCAGGCATGTTACCCGCTTCGTCCTCCTATCAATCTGAGTTTATCGAGCATAAAACCGAATCGAAGGTTGAACATAATCCCGCATAAGATAACGCCATGAAGCGTCCCCTATGCGAGACTATAAAAAAGATATTTTAAGCCTTAATAAAAACTATCAAGCCTTTTTCTGGGCCCGTTCAATAGCTTCAATAATAATTTGACGGGCATCTTGGGCACTGCCCCAGCCTTCAATCTTGACCCATTTTTTGGATTCTAAATCCTTATAATGGGTAAAGAAATGTTCGATCTGTTCCGTTACAATTTTTGGAAGATCGCTGGCTTCTTTGACCGCAGAATAAAGCGGAATAATGCCGTCAACAGGCACCGTTAACAGCTTTTCGTCTTCGCCTTTTTCGTCCTTCATCTTAAGAACAGCGATAGGACGAACACTGATCACGCTACCCGGGACAAACGCCGTCGGGGACAAGACCAAGGCATCCAAAGGATCGCCGTCATCTGATAAAGTATGCGGAACAAAGCCATAATTGGCTGGATAGCGCATTGGCGTATGAAGCAAACGATCCACAAAAAGGGCACCGGATTTTTTGTCAAATTCGTATTTCACCGGCTCACCGCCCTGCGGTACTTCGATGATAACATTCAGCGTTTCAGGCGGATTATCGCCCGTGGGAATAAGATTGATATCCATAATAGAATCGCGATAATGCGGCCTTCTTTTGATCACAAGTCTAATCTGCTTCTTTTTTTGATGCGCTGAGGCCCTGTTGTGCATTCTGCACGCTTGCTATCGACGCAGGATCATGAAGGGAGGCTTGGAATAAGCCCATGCATAAGAAATTTTGCACAATAAGAAAAATAGGTTAGACGCGAGCCATTATCGAAAAATCTCTTCTTATTTTAGCCGGATAAAATGGCATGAAAATCAAAACTCCTCAGCCGATTCGCGGCACACAAGATATTTTTGGCGATGAAGCGCTCCGTTTCAATCATGTGCTGGCCGTTTTTGATCATGTACGAAAGCTTTATGGTTTTAAGCGTGCTGAAATTCCGGTTTTTGAATCGACGGCTGTTTTTGCACGCTCTTTAGGGGAAACAACCGATGTCGTTTCGAAAGAAATGTATAGTTTTGAAGACCGGTCAGGAGAACCTCTAACCCTTCGTCCAGAATTTACAGCTGGCTTATGCCGCGCTTACCTTACAAGTGGATGGCAGCAATATGCCCCCTGTAAAATTGCAACGCATGGCCCTGTTTTTCGTTATGAACGCCCTCAAAAAGGACGCTATCGCCAATTCCATCAAATTGATGCCGAAGTTTTAGGAGCCGCTGAACCGGAAGCCGATGTAGAGCTGCTTTGCTTGGCCGATCAGCTTTTGCAAGAACTGGGCATTAAAGAGCATGTTACTCTACATTTAAATACCTTGGGGGATAGCGAAAGTCGGGAAGCATGGCGCGCCGCTTTGGTTGAATATTTTCAAGCCCATTTTGACCAGCTATCCGATGAAAGTCGGGAGCGTTTAACCCGTAATCCCTTGCGCATTTTGGATTCCAAAGATCCAAATGATAAAATAATCGCTGAAAAAGCACCGATTATTGATGATTATTTGACGGAAGAGGCCGCTTCCTTTTTCAAATCAGTGACCGCCGGCCTTGATGCTGCCGGTGTAGCATGGACACGCGATCCTCGTTTAGTGCGCGGTCTTGATTACTACCGTCATACGGCTTTTGAATTTATTACTGATCAGTTAGGGGCACAGGGAACCGTCTTGGCCGGTGGCCGCTATGACGGTTTATCCGAAGCCTTAGGCGGTAACCTCACGCCAGCTATTGGTTGGGCAGCCGGTATCGAGCGTTTGGCCATGTTAATTGATTTGCCTGTTGAAGCGGCTATGGAAGTGGCCGTTATCCCGTTAGGCGATGAAGCAAAATTATCGGCGTTATCGATTCTTTCAGCTTTGAGACATGCCAATATTTCGGCAGAAATGACATGGCGCGGCAATATGAAGCGCCGGATGCAAAAGGCGAATAGTTGGGGTGTTCGCTATGCAATAATTTTAGGCGAAGAAGAGCTAGCGAATAAAGTAGTAACCATTAGAAGCATGGTAACGGGTGAACAGGAAGCTATTCCCCTAGATCAGATCGTTGACCGGCTTGTTGTAGAATTGGGGAATAAATGATCGCAATTTCACCAGATCGTCTAGCGGCGATTGTCGCAAGACGGGAAGAGTTACAGGCAGAAATGGCAAGGCCTGACCTTGATTCAAGCCGTTTAGTAGCCTTATCCCGTGAATATGCCGAAGTAGAACCCGTAGCCTTGGCCGCACAGCATGTCAGCGCCCTGCGGGAAGAAACGGAAATGCTGGAAAGCATGACGCGGGATGAAGATCCCGAGTTGCAGGCCATGGCGGTCGAAGAATTATCTGATAAAAAGCAAGCTTTGTCAGATGCCGAACGCGCCTTGGCCTTAAGCCTGTTGCCGCGTGATGCTGCTGATGAGCGCTCGGCTATTCTCGAAATCCGTGCCGGGACCGGCGGCGATGAGGCTGCGCTTTTTGGCGGCGATCTATTGCGAATGTATAGCCGCTATGCCGAAGATCATGGTTGGCGCGTTGAATTGATTTCGGCAAGTGCTGCTGAATTAGGCGGCTATAAAGAAGTCGTTATCAGTATTACCGGCGCAGGTGTGTTTGCGCGTTTAAAATTTGAAAGCGGCGTCCATCGGGTGCAACGTGTTCCTGTTACTGAAAGTGGAGGGCGCATCCATACCTCAGCCGCAACGGTCGCTGTGTTACCGGAAGCGGAAGAAGTCGATGTTGCGATTGATGAGCGAGACCTACGAATAGATATTTTCCGTTCCTCTGGCCCCGGTGGTCAATCGGTGAATACCACGGATTCAGCGGTCAGAATTACGCATATCCCCAGTGGTATTGTCGTTAGCCAACAGGATGAAAAATCCCAGCACAAAAACAAAGCCAAGGCGATGAAAGTGTTGCGGGCACGCCTTTATGAAAGAGAGCGTGAACGGCTCCATTCTGAACGGGCCGGTCAAAGAAAATCTATGGTAGGATCAGGCGATCGTTCCGAACGTATCCGTACCTATAACTTCCCACAGGGAAGAGTAACGGATCACCGCATCAATTTAACTTTACACCGTTTGCCAGAAATATTGGCAGGGCCAGCCTTGGAAGAAGTGATTGCGGCTTTGATCTCAGAGGATGAAGCCGAAAGACTGGCGAGCCTTGATGACTGAGTTTAAAAAAAAGCCAGAGATGATATTGACTATTGCCGAAGCCTTACGCGAAGCTTCGGCTGATCTGGCTTCTGTCAGTATGACCGCCCGTTTGGATGCTGAATTACTGATGGCGCATGTCTTAAAAATTGAACGCGAAGCTTTATTATTAGGGGCTTGGTCAGAGAAAGCAGCTCCGGCTGCTTTTTTTGAAGTAATAAAACGGCGAAAGCAGAATGAACCCGTCGCCTATATTACAGGTTACCGTGATTTTTGGAGCTTGCGGCTGGTCGTCAATCCATCCGTTTTAATTCCTCGTCCAGATAGTGAAACCCTCATCGAAACCGCGCTCTCCTATTTTCAAAAAAAGAATTTTACACCGACAAAGATTCTGGATTTAGGTACCGGCTCCGGTGCTTTGCTCTTATCAGCCCTTACTGAATGGCCAGACGCAAAAGGGCTTGGGATTGATTGTTCGGATAAGGCTTTATCCGTTGCTCGCTTTAATGCTGAAAAAAATAGCCTTCAGATGCGAGCCGATTTTCGGTTAGGCTATTGGGGTGATAATATCACTGAAAGCTTTGATCTTTTATTGTGTAATCCACCCTATATCGCCAAAGAGACGATGATGCCTCGGGATGTCTGGCAGTATGAACCCCATCAGGCCTTATTTGCGGGTAAAGATGGTTTAGCAGATTATCGGCATTTAATTCCCGAAATCCCTTCCCTTCTTACAGAACGCGGTATCGCCTGTCTTGAAATCGGATTCGATCAAGCAGAAGCTGTATCGGCTATCGCGGCGAAAGCCGGCATGGAAAGCCAAATTTATCGGGATATTGAACAACGTCCCCGCTGCATTTTACTTTTTTAACAGCTATAACAGACCCTCTGCTGGAAATAATTACAGATATCTCAATATAATGCTTGGATTTATCGTTCAAAATGCTTAAGAAAGAAAGAGGCAAATAAAAGTAAGTCGGCATCATCGCCCAACTTTTTGAGCCAAATTCCCAATGGTAGCTTCATCGCGTTCCCGGCGTCTTTCTTCGGGGCATAAAATTAAACGCTAGAGTTGCTATGAAAGTTATGGCGCTTGCTTTGTTGCAGCGTCAGTCAAGGGGGAATGACGTAGCCCGCCATTTCCGGAATAATGGTCGAATATTTAATACCCCATTATCCGGCCCGAATGGCGGATGGTGACTTAACCACCAGTAATGACGAAGGCAGCGAACAGTTGATCAATAATCGTCAGAACGGCCGACGCCGTGGGCGTAGCGGGGGCTTGCCCCGATCCAATCCTAGTAATGGGATGGATCGCAATAATCGTATCGATAGTCGTGCACGCGGAAACGCAAGCCAGCTTCATGAAAAATATAAAGTGATGGCGCGTGATATGCAGTTGCAGGGTGATCGGGTAATGACCGAATATTATCTGCAATTCGCAGATCATTATTTTCGTGTCTTGAACGATAGCCGGCTCCGCTATGAAGAAGCGAGAATGCGGGATCGCAATCTATCGCAGGAAAATGAAAATAATGAACAGTCTATGGATAACCGGTTCGATAACCGTGATAACCGACGACCTGTTCCTTATGCCGCCGATAATCGCTTACGACGGCCTCGTCGCATAGGAAGCGATGAACGGAATAATGGCGAAAACGACTATAATACCAATCTCAAGAACGATTATAATAATACTCCGAACATGCGTTCTAGACGACCGTTAGATGACAATAACGAGCGTATGGAAATGCGAGAACGACCGGAACGCTCTGAACGACCCGATATGCGGGAACGTTCGGATATACGGCCAGAATACAACGAAAGAGTTGAAAATTGGGGAAGAGAGCCCGTACAGGCTCAAAATCCAATGCCCGTTCAAACCGCACCCGTCCCTATAACGCCTGTTCAAGAAGAAGCAGAACCACCGGTTCGCCGTCGTGGTCGTCGCCCGAAAGCGGTCATTGAGGCAGAAGCGCGTGCCGCAGAAGCTGCTAGACAGGCCGTAGAAATTGAAGCCCGCAAGGTAGACGAGCAAAACGATAGCGACAATCATCTTTCTGAAGCTATTGATCCGCCGGTTCGCCGTCGTGGTCGTCGCCCGAAAGCGGTTATAGAAGCGGAAGCCCGTTTAGAAGCCGATCGTTTACCCCCCGCTATCAATCGGGATGAGGATAGTGACGTCGAAGAAAAACCCCGTCGCCGTGGTCGTCGTCCGAAAGCTGAAACTGAGAATATAACAGCAGAAGCCTGATTTATCGGGTCATTCTACATTGATACCTCTCAAATGAGATTTCAGATTTTTTAGCTATTTAACCTAAAAGGGATATGATTTTTATCATATCCCTTTTTGATTTAGGCTTTAGCCAGACTTTGTTTTTGCCACATAGCGGCATATAGGCCGTTATGTTTTAATAAACTCTGATGATTACCGCGCTCGATAATATGGCCTTTATCAAGAACAATAATTTGATCAGCATGGGTAATAGTCGAAAGGCGATGGGCTATAATGATAGTTGTCCTTTGCTCGGCAATTTTATTTAAAGTGGCCTGAATATCGGTCTCACTCTGACTATCCAGCGCGCTAGTCGCCTCATCAAATAATAATATTGGCGGATTTTTTAAAAGCGTTCGGGCAATAGCTATGCGTTGTTTTTCGCCACCGGATAATTTTAATCCCCGCTCGCCGACGGTGGTTTCATATCCTTGCGGTAAAGATTCGATAAAATCAGCAATTGACGCCCCCCTTGCTGCCTGTTTTACGGCCTTTAAAGAAGCATCAGGGCGTCCGTAACGAATATTATAGCCAATAGTATCGTTAAATAAGACGATGTCTTGGGGCACCATGCCTAACGCTTGTCGTAAAGAATGCTGGGTAATATCACGGATATCCTGACCATCAATAGTGATCCGCCCCCCTGTCACATCGTAAAAACGATAGAGCAAGCGCACTATAGTTGATTTTCCAGCACCGGAAGACCCGACAATAGCTAAACTTTGGCCTGCTGGGATCGTAAAATCAATATCCTTTAAAATGGGACGATCAGAATGATAATCGAATTCCACATGCTGAAATTGGACAGTTCCCTTTTTAATCTGTAAATCAGGCGCATTTTTATGATCTGCAATCGCGGCCTTAGTATCAATTAATTGAAAAACCGCTGCCATATCCGTCAGGCCTTGTCTGACTTGGCGATAAACCGTGCCCAGAAAATCAAGAGGCCGAAAAAGTTGCAGTAATAGGCTGTTAATTAATACCACGTCTCCGGCCGTAAAACGATTATAGCGCCAGCCCCAAACCGTAAATCCCATCGCCCCAGCCATTAACAGATTAGTAATGAGTGATTGCCCAATATTAAGAAAGGCCAGCGAAGTTTCCACTTTTACGGTAGCGTTGGAAAGTTTGGTCGCCACTTTACTATAACGCTCTGTTTCCAAAGCTTCGGCGTTGAAATATTTAACAGTTTCATAATTAAGCAGTGAATCTAAAGCATATTGGCCTGCCTGTTGATCGTATTCGTTCCAATGGCGGCGTAATGCCACTCGCCTTTCTGTTATGAGACGAGTAAAAAGAATATAAATAATTATCATAGCGAGGGTTGCCCCCACCATACCCCAACCCCAGCCGGAAAAAACAAAAATAGCACAGGTCGCGATAAGCTCGATAATGGTCGGGCCAATATTAAAAATCAGGTAATAAAGCATGGAATCGATGCTTTTGGTACCACGTTCAATAATACGCGTCAGCGAACCGGTTCGCCGTTCTAGATGAAAAGAAAGCGGTAAAACATGCAGATGTTTAAATAATTCAATAGCTAATGCTTTAGCGGCATTTTGACCAACCGCTTCAAAAATAGCATTCCGCAAATTGTCGAATAAAACGCCTCCAAAACGACTACCCGCATAAGCAAGCGTTAAGGCCAGTGCAACGGATAGACCTGATTTGGTATCGGGCACCATATGATCGATAATGCCCTTGTAAGCGAAAGGCATCAACAGAACGATTATTTTCGAAAAAACGACCATGACCAAAGCTAAAGCAAGGCGCTTTTTGAGATCGGGTCGGTCTTTAGGCCAAAGATAATGTAAAAAACGCGTCAAATTTGTTAAGGCATCATGATTATGATTTTGGCCTTCAGCCGCCATAGGTTTTCCTTATAAAAGACAAAAAAATAGGCGGATATAAAAATCCGCCTAGTGAAAAATAACATTAAAATCTTTTCAATGTATTCAGGCCCTTAATCGAGCCCCTTTTTTCGTTGCTGCGGCTACAATTTTATCGCTGATGGCCTGTAATTCGGCATCAGTAAAACTTTTATCAGTCGGCTGAAGCATCACTTCGATAGCCAATGATTTCTCATTATCATCAATGGCGCCCCCTGTAAAAAGATCAAAAATTCTTGCTTCAACAATAGCATTTTTATCAGCACCGGCAATGCTTCTTACCAAATCACCAGCAGGCACGTCTTTGGGAAGTAAGAAGGCAAAATCCCGATAAACGGGTTGGAGCATATTAGGGGCATAAGGCGGTCTTAATTGACCTGAATTTTTACGGACAGGAAAAGCATCCAGAAAAATTTCTGCGCCGATAACGGGCCCTTCCATATTAAATTCAGTCAGAATGGAAGGATGTATTTCTCCAAAAACAGCCAAAGTATTCTTGGGACCCAAGCATAAACGACCTGAACGCCCCGGATGATAAACATCCCCCGCGTCCCCTAATAACTGTAAGCGATCGACCGGCATTCCAATCGCGTCTAACATGGCAGAAACAGCCGCTTTGGCATCGAAGGCATCAAAATTTTGCGCTTTACCATATTGCCAGTCGCGCATCATGCGCTCACCTGCAAAAATCAGACCTAGGGTTGGACGCTCAGCTTCTGCCAAATAACGCCGTCCGACCTCAAATAAGCGAACAGTCAATTGACCTCGATCCCGATTGCGTTTCGCTGCCGCTAATAGCCCCGGTAAAAGCGAAGGCCGCATCACTTTCATATCTTCACTGATCGGATTAGCGAGCTTCCAATGCGCGCCGCCAACAATATCCGCATCTTTTTCCGAAATAAAGCTCCACGTAACGGCTTCATTCATGCCAAAAGCCGCCGCCGCACGGCGCACACGTCGTTCGACCAACTGTCCATGGGTAGCAATCGGACGGGCAACCCCATCACCACGATCAAGCGGCGTAGAAGGGACATTATCGAGCCCTTCAATTCTAACTACTTCAGCAACAATATCGGCAACAACACTAACATCACGCCGGAAGCTTGGTACACGAACGCGCCATCCCGCATCAATCGCAAAACCAAGATGCTCGAGAATTTCACGCTGACGAGCTGGGGCGACATCCATAGCCGCCAGATTGGAAACATAAGACGGATCATAAGCAATAACCGGCACAGCTGAAGGCGCTTCCCCTAAAGTCGCCGCAGGGGTCGCTTTACCACCGCATAAATCCAACACTAAACGGGAAGCAATTTGCAACCCTTCACTTAAGAAGGCAGGATCTACCCCCCGTTCAAAGCGAATTCGGGCATCAGAAGCAAGCCCTAATTTTTGACCCGCCTGCGAGATAACGGCTGGATCGAAATAAGCACATTCGATGATAACATCTGTTGTGGAACCAGAAACCATACCCGCTTCTGCTCCCAAAATACCCGCGATACTTCTAACGCCCCGATCATCCGCAATAACGGTTATAGAAGGATCAAGCGTATAGCTTTTTCCATTTAAGGCTTCGACGCTTTCTCCTTCTTTAGCCTTTCGAGCCGTTAATGTTCCTTTGACAATACCCGCATCATAAACATGCAAAGGCCGTCCAAGATCAAACATCACATAGTTAGTAATGTCGACTAAAGCCGAAGACGGTCGTAAACCAATCGCCCGCAATCTTCTAGCCATCCAATCCGGTGAAGGGCCATTCTGGATACCACGAATAAGTTGGGCAAAAAAAGCGGGACAGCCTTCACTATCTTCTATTGCAATAGCCGCCGGTGCTGCATCCGTTACCGGAACGCGCGGAACAGCCAAGGGTTTGAAACGCCCAATGCCAGCAGTAGCCAAGTCGCGGGCAAGGCCTCTAACGCCCATACAATCCTGACGATCAGGCGTGATGGCTACATCGAAAACAGGATCATTAAGCCCTGCCCACTCGACGTAACTTTGTCCTATCGGTGCATCATTCGGGAGATCAAGAATGCCATCATGTTCATCCCCTAGCCCTAATTCCCGGATAGAACACATCATACCGCGGCTTTCGATACCGCGAATAGAGGCGACCTTTAAGGTAACATCGATACCGGGAACATAAACACCGGGGGCCGCAAAAACACCGACCAAACCTGCACGAGCGTTAATAGCGCCGCAAACAACCTGTAACGGTTCAGATTCGCCGATATCGACAGCCAAAATCTGTAACCGATCCGCCTGGGGATGACGTTCGGCTGTAAGAACGCGTGCAATACGAAAAGCTTCCAAGCCATCTGCCGGATTATGAACAGATTCTACCTCATGCCCAATATGGGTTAAGGTATCGGCTATTTCCTGAACAGAGGCTTCTGTTTCTAAATGCTCTTTAAGCCATGAAAGGGTGAATTTCATGCGCCGACTCCTCCTGAAAGTGTGGGCACGTCAAGGGCAGCAAAACCAAAATGACGGAGCCAGCGAAGATCGCCATCAAAGAAAGCCCGTAAATCGTCCATGCCATATTTAAGCATAGCAAGACGATCAATACCGCAACCAAAGGCAAAGCCCTGCCATACATCAGGATCAAGGCCACAAGCCGTAATCACATTGGGATGCACCATGCCAGAACCTAGAATTTCCATCCATCCATCAGGATCACTGCCGCCGATAATACGACGCCCTTTTTCCAAGGTATATCCGACATCCACTTCCATTGAAGGTTCAGTGAATGGGAAATAGCTGGGACGAAGGCGAAGGACGATGTCGTCCCGCTCGAAATAGGCCCGAACAAAGGTTTCAAGCGTCCATTTCAAATGACCGAGGTGAACCCCCTTATCAATAACTAAACCTTCGACCTGATGAAACATCGGAGTATGCGTCGCATCAGAGTCAGAACGATAGGTTCTTCCGGGAGCAATAATACGGATGGGGGGTTCTTGGCCCATCATTGTTCTAATTTGAACCGGAGAAGTATGCGTCCTTAAAAGCATTCGGCCTTTTTCCCCGTTTGCCTTATCGTCTGCTTGGGGTTCAAAATAGAAAGTATCATGCATAGCCCGCGCCGGATGGCTTTCCGGAATATTAAGCGCCGAAAAGTTATGCCATTCGTCTTCGATTTCAGGGCCACTAGCGACCGCAAAGCCTAAATCAGCAAAAATTTCTGCTAACTCATCCATAACCTGACTGACGGGATGGAGCGAGCCTTTGGGTATCTTTGGAGAAGGCAATGATAGATCAATAGTCTCAACGGCTAATTTCTCATTGAGAAGCGCCGTTTCCAATATCGTCTTCCGTTCAGCAACGGCAGTCGTCACTTGTTGCCGCAGGCTGTGGATCTCGGGCCCTTTTTCCTGCCGCTCTTCAGGTGCCATTTTGCCAAGGGACTTTAAAAGAGCTGTAACGACCCCTTGTTTCCCAAGAGCGTATACCCGTACCGCTTCCAAGCCTGTCAGATCTTCTGCTTCAGAGATCCGACTGACAAGATCGGCTTTCAGATTATCTAGATCAGTCATGCTTTCCATCATTTCTGTGACCATGGCCCGTTTAAAGCCGTCTATTGTAAAGCTTTATTGATAGCCTTTTTGGTATTTTGGCATTCTTATAGCGCAAGAAAGCCTAAAGCTTTTATTAAATATCAATAAATAGCAGACAGCGAACCATTGGGTATTTTCCAGAACGCACCTTCATCCGGTAAAACCGGAGGGAGAAGCGCACTGGATCGGTCTCTAAATTACAAGAAAAAGGCATAGAAACAACCGAAATGGCGTCTCTATGCCTTTTAAAATTACCCTTGAAAGGGATTTTTATGCGAAAACCGCATCATTATGCTGCAACGCGTGCGCCTTCTGGTAAAGCCGCTTTGACCTGAGCAATGATAGCACCGAAAGCAGCGCCTTCGTTCATGGCCAGATCAGCAAGAACTTTACGATCAAGTTCAATACCGGTCAGCTTTAAACCATACATGAACACACCATAGGTCAAGCCTTCGGCGCGAACAGCCGCATTAATACGCTGAATCCAAAGTGCGCGGAATGACCGCTTCTTTACTTTACGATCGCGATAAGCGTACTGACCGGCTTTTTCGACAGCCTGACGCGCAATGCGAATAGTGTTTTTGCGACGGCCATAATAACCTTTGGCCTGATCGAGAATACGGGTATGTTTTGCGCGCGTCGTGGTACCGCGTTTTACACGTGCCATCTGTCAGCCTCCCTTAATTTAAACCGTACGGTGCCCACACTTTGATAATGCGAGCTTCTGATGCAGCGATCACGTCCGTGCGGCGATGCTGACGAATGTATTTTGCGTTATGGCTGATCAAGCGATGGCGCTTACCAGCGACACCATGTTTGATTTTACCATTGGCGGTTATTTTAAACCGCTTTTTGACCCCACTTTTGGTCTTCAGCTTGGGCATTTTCGTCTCCTTATTTTGACGATCGGCCACCGCCACGGCAGCCCATAATTAAGCCGGGCAGTGCAGACGGGATCGTGGAAGAAAGGCGGCTTATAGAGGTCACCTCTTGATTTGACAAGCCGATCTTTTTGAACTTATGAAACCTATAAACCCATGGCAGACAATGTCGGTTGGATCAAGCGAGGATCACCCGCTGCAATGACTTCACCGACACTATTTTTATCCAACGGACGATTTTGCCAATCTCGCATTACACCGCCAGCCCCTTCGACGATAGGCACCAAGGCAGCAAAATCATAAAATTTTAGCCCTTGTTCTACCACTAAATCGCCATGCCCAGAGGCCAGTAAACCGTAATTATAGCAATCACCGCCTAATAATGTATCCCGACAGTGCGGCCGTAAAGCATCAAATCGCGCTTCGCCTTCTTTTTCAAAAAGCCAAGGCGCTGTTGTCGATAACAAAGCCTGATCAAGCGTTGCGCAGGAACGCGTTTGGATAGCCTTACCATTGAAAAAGGTAGGATAGCCTTTAGCCCCTACCCAGCGTTCCTTATGGATCGGTTGGTTAATGATGCCCAAAACGGGTTTACCCTCTTCAACAAGGGCAATTAACGTACCAAAACTAGCCCGTCCGCCAATAAAAGCGCGCGTGCCGTCAATCGGATCCAAGACCCATACTCTTTTGGCATCCGGGCGGGCGACGCCCATTTCTTCGCCAAAGATGCCGTCTTCGGGTCGTTCTTTTTCCAATAAGGCACGCATGGCCTGTTCAGCACCCCGATCCGCCCGCGTAACAGGTGAGTGATCTGCTTTGACATCAATATCAAAGGAGGCTCGGAAAAAAGGACGGATGACATCAGCGGCAATATCAGCCAAGCGATGCGCAAGACGGATATCATCTTCATTCAGGCTGGAGATCATATTTTCTCAAATCATAAAATAAGCCTGCTTTTGCAGGCTTATTTTCTAGTCAAATAGGGAAGAAACAGAGGTTTCATCCGCGATCCGCCGAATAGCTTCGGCCAAAAGCGGTGCTAAAGACAGCTGACGAATTTTTGAACTCTTCTCGACTTCAGGACGCATCCCGATAGAATCGGTTACAACCAATTCTAATAATGCCGATTTTTCTACTCTGGCGACAGCAGCCCCTGATAATACCCCATGGGTGACATAAGCCATGACCCCTTCAGCACCCGCATTAAGCAAAGCTTGGGCTGCGTTGCAGAGCGTGCCAGCAGAATCGACGATATCATCGATTAGAATACAAAAACGACCTGAGACATCCCCGATGATATTCATCACTTCGGATTCACCCGGGCGTTCACGCCGTTTATCAACGATAGCCAACGGTGCGTTATCCAGCCGTTTAGCTAAGGCACGGGCCCGAACAACCCCCCCGACATCGGGGGAAACAACGGTTAATTTCTTGTCTGGAAAACGGGCCAGAATATCGGCAGACATAACCGGAGCGGCATAGAGATTATCCGTCGGAATATCGAAAAAGCCCTGAATCTGTCCGGCATGGAGATCAACCGATAAGACACGGCTAGCCCCTGCAACCGTGATCAGATTGGCCACCAATTTGGCAGAAATAGGCGTGCGTGGCCCTGGTTTCCGATCCTGTCTCGCATAACCGAAATAGGGAATCACCGCGGTGATCCGACGTGCAGAAGCCCGTTTCAAGGCGTCAATACAGATCAACAGTTCCATCAGATTGTCATTGGTCGGCCAGCAAGTTGACTGGATAACAAAGACATCCTGACCACGCACATTCTCACGAATTTCGACGAAGATTTCTTCATCGGCAAAGCGTCGTACAGACGCTTTGGTTAGGTCAATTTCAAGATAGTCGGCAATAGCCTGACTAATAGGTAGATTAGAATTACCGGCAAGCAGCTTCATGGATCCCTCACGCGAGTAACCGGAAAGATGCGTGTCCCTTAGACATTTTAAGCCGAAATGGAAACCTTCCACAGAAAATAAGAAGAAGAATTATGGTTTATTTTCTTATTATCTTCACCTGTCAAAGGCCAGAAAGCTATAAAACAAGGGGTAATCTATCCATATGAATAATTAAAATTGCCTTATGATGAAGCTAAATTATGCGGTTGTTTTGTCCTCGCCATGCCGCAAAAAAGCTATTTCGGCCTCATAGGCGGAAGCATAAGCTTCTTGCCGCTCGACGCTCCAATAATGTAATGATTCTAAATCAATCGGCTTTCCGGAAATCGCACAGATGACATGATCACCTCGTGAAATGAGGCGGAAATGTCCATCCAGATATTTGATTTGTGCCTGACGTCCTTTTTTCAGACCCGACATCAGCATGATTATTTTCCTTAAAAAATGAGAAACCACAAATTCCACAGTGCAAAAACGCGGACAACGATTGAGTTTTTTAATAAAGCTCAACTGAATATAGGATAAAATAGTTCAATATAAAATTAAATCTACTGTCCAAAAGAAGAGATAATTCTTCCATAGATAATTTATGGTATAATCCTAACGTTAAGATGATACAAAAACAAATCACTACCGAAATTCAAGGTAGGCAATATCTTAACGGATACGTCTCATTTTCACAGCGGACTGTTTATCAATATTGGCTACGAAAGAGCCAAAGGAGGCTTTTCGGAGCCGAATAACTGACCCGATATGCGGTTCATTGGGAATAATTTGCTCGTCAATCTGTTGCCACCGCGCGCCATTGGCAAAACCGATAATCCAGTGTCCCTCATTATCCTGACTGACAAATGTCGCTTTATCTGTCATTTCATTCAGCGATTCATCAGAATTGGGCGCTTTACTTTTAGATTTTGATACGGGTTTTTCTGGCTTGGGTAAGGCTAATACAGGTGGCCCAAAACCAAAAGATTGCCGTTGGCGCGCAATAATAGCAGCTCGATCAAGCACAAGAATATCATGATGCGTATTCGCTTCATCAAGCGTTTTGACAGTATCATCAAAGCATTGCAGCCTTGCTGTCTTATCTTCGATATTGCGGCAGGTAAGAAGATGACTGAAAAGAGGGCTGTCTTTCAAATTATTCTGACTTTGTGCTGCTTGTATGGGAGAAATCAAGAATAGAGAGAGACCAACCGTCTCCCAAAAATAATATTTCATACGGAGTCCCCTAATTCTCTTTTTTAGATAAATGTTAATTTGAAAGCGTTAGCATAGGGATAAGTTTATCATAATAAAATTATGAAATTGGAGTTAATATTTTTATAGTTATATAATAATAAGTATATTTGTAATATTAAGTCATTTAATTCAAAATATATTTTTGTTTTTGGTTATATTCATATTAATATTTAAATATTTTTTATTAAAAAACTGAATTTAATATATTTTTATTTTAAAAATATTTAAAAATAAAAATATTATAATTTCAAAGATAAAATCATAACAATTAATACATAATTTATAGTAATAAATTTATATTTATATTTAAAAATATATTATATTTTAGATTTTTATTATTTTTTAACAATATTAAACATTTGTAAAAAATTATTATATTATATTTATATGTTAAATAAAAGTTATTAAATAATATATAATTTATATAAAAAAATAATAATAAGAAATTTAAAAATCTTATTTTTTTTTACAAAATTTAATTTAATAATTAAAAATCTTATTTTTGAATTTAAATTATATTTATATGATTTAATAAATCATCAGACTTTCTTGTTGCAATTTTGTTACATTTTTAAAGGAATGTCTGAGCAACATAAATTTCCGTAATTAAGTAATTGCAGAAAATTAAAAAATAACATTATCTCTCTAAAGGGATAGATTATTGTACTGTCATCACATGCAATGATTTATTCAGACATGCATGGGAAAGCCTCTAACAGGGAGAGGCTGACCACGGGGAGTGCATATCTTAAATAGGGGGAATAATGATCAGAAGACATCTGAAAAGTGCCTTCATGACCACGGGTATGGTCGCTGGGGTAATTGCATGGACCACACCACTTTTTGCACAGGAAATATCACCGCAAGATACAGCGGTTGGGAATCCTTCTCAGGCAGATATACCTGCTACTACAACATCTACGAATGATACGAGTGGTAACGCGGCGGTAGACAAGGGAACCACCGCGACGGCTGTTCCTCCCAGTGAAGCTATAGCACTACCACCCGCTGAATCTATTTCAGCAGTACCAAGCGATGCCATTACGGTTACGGGATCACGCTTGCCACCAGGGGTTACTTCGACCAGCCCTATTACGTCTGTCAATGCGAAAGAAATTACCAAACAGGGTTATAACCGTATTGAAGATTTGCTGAACAGAATGCCACAATTCTATGGCGGCCAAAACAGCGCTACAGCAAATGGATCCACAGGAACCGCTACGGCTAACCTGCGTAATTTAGGCTCTCAGCGAACATTGGTTCTCATCAATGGACGCCGTTTGATGCCAGGTGATCCCAGCGCCCAATCCTCTGATTTAAATGCTATTCCAGCGTCATTGATCAAGCGTGTAGATGTCCTGACGGGGGGTGCTTCTGCCGTTTATGGTTCAGATGCTGTCGCGGGTGTTGTCAACTTCATTATGGATACGGATTATGAGGGTTTTCATGCGGATGCCCAATATAATATTTTAAATAATGGCAACGATAATAAAACCATGCGGCGCATTCTGGGAAATGCAAATGAAAATATCCCCAGAAATACAGCTTTCGACGGTTGGGGTTTTAATGCCAATTTGAAATTTGGTGCTGGCACTAAAGATGGTCGTGGTCATGTGGTAGCTTATCTTGGCTATCGCCGTCAGGCTGCTGTTGTCGGTGCCGATCGTGATTACAGTGCCTGTTCAATTAATGGCAGCGGCGCTAGTGATGCAATTTGTGGTGGATCTTCAACATCTGCTGCTGGGACGGCCCTTGTTGGCAATGATCGCTATCATTTCAGTAATGGACAACTTTTACCGAAATCCTCTACATATAATTATGGTGCGCCCAGCAATATCCAGCGTCCAGATCAGCGTTATACAGCGGGCTTTTTTGCTCATTATGATGTAACCGATGGTTTCAAACCCTATGCTGAATTCCAGTTTATGGATGACAGAAGTACGGCTCAGATAGCGCCATCTGGTACTTTTGGTTATGGTAATGTCAGCTGCGACAATCCATTTTTGACATCTCAGGCGTCGTCTATCCTATGTTCTACGGGTAATACCGTCTCCGCCGTAGATAGTCAGGGGCAACCCTATAGCACCTCGACAGCACAAATATACAAAAGAAATGTCGAAGGCGGTCCACGGCTCAGCGCGATGCAACATACATCCTATCGCGGTGTTATCGGATCGAAAGGCGAAATCGTCAAAGGTTTAACCTATGATGTTTATGGCCAATATGGTTCAACGGTTTATCAAAATCGTTCTACAAATGACTTTTCTATCCGTAAATTAAATAATGCTATGAATGTTACCAATTACAATGGCGTGGCAACTTGCCGTTCCGTCATTGACGGTAGCGATTCAGCTTGTGTTCCTTATGATATTTTCAGCGGGAAAGGTGCAAGTCAGACCTCTATCAACTATCTTAACACACCCGCTCTCGAAACAGGATCAACTCAAGAAACGGTTGTCAGTGGATCTTTGACTTTTGATGGTTCGCAATATGGTGTTCAATTGCCAACAGCTAGCCATGGTTTGAGTGTTAGTGTCGGTGCAGAATATCGCCGTGAAAAGATGAAAGATTATACGGATGAAGAACTTTCCAGCGGTGATTTAGCTAGTACCGGGGGACCTCGGCTTTCTTCTCAAGGTCAATATGATGTAAAAGAACTCTTCATTGAAGCCGGCTTACCGATCATGGATCATAAGCGCGGTGTCAATGAATTATCTTTAAATGGTGGTTTCCGCTATTCGGACTATAGCTCCAGCGGTTCTGTTATGTCCTATAAAGGACAGATGGTTTACTCCCCGGTCAGAGGTGTTGCGCTGCGTGGTGGATATAACCGGGCAGTACGTGCGCCGAGTATTCAGGAACTTTACAGCCCAACCTCTGTTGCCCTTGATGGGTCCACTGATCCTTGTGCCGGCCCGGCGGCAGATTTATCTATGACTGCCGCTCAGTGTTCAAGATTAGGCGTTTCCCCATCTCAATATGGCACGATTACGGATAATACCGCCAGCCAGTATAATGGATTGACAGGCGGGAACCCTAACCTGAAACCTGAAACGGCGAATACCTTTACAGGGGGTATCGCTTTAACCCCCTTCCGTCGCTTTAACTTCACAGCTGATTTCTTTGATATTAAAATCAAAAATATTATCAACCAATTGGGTGCTGATAATATATTACAGCTTTGTGGGCTCAAGGGTCTCTATTGTGATCGCATTCATCGTGATGAGAATGGCTCTTTGTGGCGTAGTCAGAACGGTTATGTCTCTGATACTTTGATGAATGTTGGCTCTCTTTCAACAAGAGGTGTCGATTTCGGCGTGAACTACAGCTATCCGCTGGGCAGTAAATATGGTAATTTAAGTGCTTCAATGAACGGCACATGGCTGTTAAATTACAAGACCAATCCGGGTGGTGGGGCAACGACCTATAATTGTGCCGGTCTTTTTGGTGCTGTTTGTGGTATGCCGATGCCGAAATGGCGGCACCAAGTACGTGTTAGCTGGGATCTACCGAAGGGTTATGGTTTTTCAGCTATGTGGCGGTTTGTCGGGGCTGTGAAAAGTGATGTTGGAACCTCAGCCAACCCAGCAGGTACCGCAACTTCCAGTTTTGATAGAAAAATCGGAAATGTCAGTTATCTCGACCTGACCGCTTATTACAAGGTGACCGATAAAGTCACATTAAGTGCTGGTGTCAATAATGTGTTGGATACCGATCCACCGTTAATTACCTCACAAAATGGTTCTGGTGCTATTTATAACGGTAATACTTATGCCAGTACTTATGATGTCTATGGCCGCTATATCTTTGCCGGTCTGAGTTATGATTTCTAAGATACCACAATAGTTTAATGTTAATAAAGAAGGGACCAATAGCAATATTGGCCCCTTCTTTTATGGGCGGAAGAAAATAGAGGCGGATGAATTGTGGATTGTGGAGTAGCTATGGCTTGAAATTTGATGATTATGGTCTAAATAGACCGTTAAAATTTTATTAGCACCATAGGGTTATTTTAAATAAGCGTTAAGAATTCATGTACGTTATTTTACTTAATTTTATAAGTAAGATATATTTTAAAACCTATATTGAAAAGTAAATTACAATATAAATCATTTTAATATTCTATTTTTAGAAAATTTCTTTGTGAAAAAAAATTAAATTTATTATTCTGCATTTTTTAGGTTTTTTTTAATTCAAAAAAATATAAGCAGCTTTTCTTATATTTGTAGATTCGTTTTTGAACGGATTCAATTTCGTCTTTCGTTGATAATTTAGAATCAACCTCCACTTAGTGGAAGATTGGACGCTTGTCTGAATAAGACAGAGTGAAGCCGGAGTTCATACTACCATGGAAAAAAAAGGCATTATTCTAGCTCTGTGGTCTTATTTATTATTCACTATCAGTGATGCGGGATCAAAGTTATTAGAAGGTCAAGTTGATCCTTTCGAAGCGGCCTTTATGGCCGGTCTTATGGGAACTGTCGCAATACCTTTTGTACGAAAACCGCATGAAAGCTATATCAATGTTTTCGGTTTTTCTCATTTCTTCATCTGGTTAGTGCGGGCAGTCTCTGTGGCTTTGTGCACTTTTCTTTGTGTGGTAGCCTTCACAAAGCTTTCAATGCCAGAAGCTATGGCCCTGTTATTTTTATTGCCGCTTTTTGTGAATATCATTGCCTTAGTCTTTCTAAACGAGAAAGTATCGCTATCAAAATGGATCGCGTTAATTATTGGTTTTATAGGCACATTAGTTGTGTTGCGACCAGAAAGCAGACCTTTTGGTATTGGTCACTTGGCCGCTATTGGTGGTGCTTTTTGCACCGGAACCTCTTGGGCTGTATTTCGGGCTACCGATAAGAAAAAAGGGGGGCTTGTTACAAAGCCTTCGCGTTTATCCCTCTATGGGGCTGGGGTTATCGGCCCAATTATTATTGATGGTATTTTGATGTTGCCTCACTGGACAATCCCTACTCCTATCCAGTGGGTATATCTTAGCATCTATGGATTTTTAGCCGCGGCTGGCCAGCTTTTAATGATGATTGCTGCTGAATATGCAGAAGCGAATACTATTGCGCTTCCTCAATACAGTCAGATGATTTGGACCGTCATTTTTAGTTATGTCATTTTTCATCAGCCGATCGATAATATTGCTTTTTTAGGTATCGGGATTATCCTTTTATCAGGTTATCTGACATGGCGCAGTGGGCGCAGTTTAGTAAAAGCCCCTCTTCCCCCCATAGCCCATCAAATTCAGAAGACTTTAGAAGCTTCGGAATAAACGGAATAGGAAAAAAACATACACAACAATTAATCGCCAATAAAAGAGATTTTCAGAGAAAGTCTCTAGCGAGGATGGGATGCCGCTATGGCTTTTTCAGCTTTTTCTTCAGCGCGCCGTTGTTTGGCGGCTGCTTTGAAAACAGTGTGATTAGAAGGCATCCGCGGCGGTAGCCCTGTCCAGCCCCCCCCTAAGGCTTGGATAAGAGAAACAGCTGAAGTCTGACGTAATAACTGGGTTTGGATCAGGCTCCTTCTAGCGGTTAGAGCCGTCGTTTCCAAAGTCACAACATCCGTATAAGCGACTAGCCCCACTTGATATCTTTTTAAGACCGCCTGTTCACTACGATCAGCATTCACCGAAGCCGCCAGCAATTGAGACTGTTGACGATCATAGACCTGAGTAGAGGCTATCTGATCTTCAACATTTTGATAGGCGGTTAAAACAACCTGCCTATAATTCGCGACAGCCTCGGCATATTGCGCCCGCGCTTGATGAAGCTGAGATAAATGAGACCCCCAATCAAGCACCGTGAAGGCCATAGACGCGCCTACTGACCAGATACTGGAAGACTGCGCTAACAGATTGGTTATGTTTTTAGCGGTGTCACCGGCATAAGGGGACATACTAAAACTGGGATAGAAGGCTGCTTTTCTAACGCCAATCATAGCCGAAGCGGCTTCTATCTTACGTTCAGCTGAGGCAACATCTGGACGACGTTGTAATAGGGTTGAAGGTAAACCGAGTGGAATTTCAGGGACCACCGCTTGCCAGTTTTCACGGGGTTCAATGTGAAAATCACCAGCAGGTACACCGACATAAACTGAAATAGCATCTTCATAGGTGCGGCGGTTTTGCCTTAGGGTTTCTATCTGTGATCGCGTATTAGATAACTGTGTCTCGGCTTGAAAGACGTCACTTTCGGGCGCGATACCGGCATTGAAACGATTTTTGGCAACCTCTAAAGCATGGCTATAGGCGGCTATCGTCTGTTGCATAATTTGAATTTCGGCATCAGCTTCGCGTAGTTGAAGATAACTGCTGGTCACGCCAGCGTGCAGTGCTAAGCGTGCGGTTTCAATATCCGCTAAATTCGCTTCCGCTGTAGCCCGTGAATTCTCAACCTGCCGTCGGACACTACCAAAAAAGTCAGGTGTCCAGCTCATGGACAAACCAGCGCGATAGTTGTCGCTGACGTTTCCAGTGCTCACGGTCGAGGAACCGCCCCCTGCCGTGTTGACTACCTGACTGCCCCCCCCTGTTACTGTGTGTTGATTAGATGCGGCGAGACTAATTGTTGGCCACATGGCAGATCGATTTTGTCCCATAACCGCTAAGGCATTGCGCCATGTTGCCTCAGCCTGAGCCACCGTTTGACTAGCTGTATCTGATCTTGCTATTAACCTGTTAAGATCGGGATCATTAAAGAGCAGCCACCATTGATCTCTAATCTCATGATCCATAGGCTGACTTTCCTGCCAACTTATCTTTTGACCATCCGAGGTTGTCATATCGGGCAAAGCGGGCTTCTCGGTATTTTTATCGTCCGGTTTATTTTTGTCTGTCTTCAAAGAGGCCTGATTTGAGGCCGTGTCTTTTTGACTTTCCCTTAAGGCAGCGGTTCCGGGAGATTTTGTAACGCCTTTGTTATCGACGCCTCCATATTGATGAGGTGTCGGGGCAGAAGGACGAACGTAATTCGGTCCCATTTCACAGCCGGCTAGAACAAGAGCAAGCGGCGGTAATAGGAAAAAGGCTTTCATGCTCTCTCCAGCTGATTGGCAGGCTTGGATTTACGTCGCCATGGACGCCAACGGGATAAATGGTCGAAATAAATATAAATAACAGGCGTAGTAAAAAGGGTTAGAAGCTGACTAACAACCAACCCTCCGATAATAGTCACACCTAGCGGTTGACGGAATTCAGAACCTTCCCCAAAACCAATAGCCAAGGGTAAAACACCTAACGCCGCCGCCAAAGTGGTCATAATAATAGGGCGGAAGCGTAAAATACAGGATTCTCGCATAGCTTCTTCTGCCGAAAGCCCCTGTTCACGTTGTAAATTGAGGGCGACATCAATTACTAAGATAGCGTTTTTCTTAACGATACCCATTAATAAAAAGACACCGATTAAGGCAATGACAGAAAATTCCATGTGAATAAGCAGCAAAGCTAAAACAGCCCCGACACCTGCCGCAGGTAAGGTCGAAATCACAGTGAGGGGATGAACAAGATTTTCATACAGAACACCCAGAACAATGTAGATGGTTACCAAGGCGGCGATCAATAACAATATTTGTCCACTGTTCTGATCTCCGCTTAACTTAGCTGTCCCTGCAAAACTACCTCGAACATTAGGCGGCAGCATCAGCTGTGCAATTCTGTTTTTAATTTCAGCTTGGGCTTCGGTAAGATTGTGTCCTGTCTTAAGATTGAAGGAAATCGTAGCTGCCGCTTCTCCATTATCATGCTGAATAGATAAATCCGTCGCGTGATAAGTGAATTTTGCTATCGCAGGCAAAGGTGCCATTGTGCTGGCAGACGTATTGAGCGCGCTTCCTGTGGAAGGATCACGTAAGGCAGGATTAGCGGAATTCGGATTACCGTTATTGCCGCTACCGGTAGAATTAACCGAGAGAGAAGAAGAATCATTAGCGAGAGAGGTGGCTCCAGCGGTATTGGTGCCTGTCCCCGATACCGCTGTTGTATTAACACTGGATGCAGAATCGTTAGCACTGTTGGTTGGGATATAGACATTTTGTAAAGCTTGCGGCCCCTGCTGATCTTTGGGTGCCCATTCAAATACCACCGGATATTGGTTAATATCTTCATAGATAGTCGCGATTTGGCGCTGACCAAAGCTATCGTAAAGAGCATTATCAACATTGCGTGCACTGATACCCAGACGGCTGGCAGTATCACGATCAATATCCACCCATGATTCAATTCCATTCAAGGATAAATCATTATCAACATCTGTTATGATAGAAGAATCCTGTAAGGCCTGAGTCAATTTAGGTACCCATTCCTGTAAAGCCTTACTGTCATCTGAAATAAGCGTGTATTGATAGGTTGCATCCGAGGAACGTGCCCCCATACGTAAATCCTGAAGAGGGGACAGAAAGACAGAAATTCCAGTTAAACGGGCTAATTTCGGACGCAGGCGATTAATAACCGTAGTCGCCTTCTCTTTACGTTCGCCCCAAGGTCTAAGGTTAACCATCAAAAAAGCGCCGCCCGATCTTTTTCCCCCTGTAAAACCGATAACGGTTAACACCTCTTTTTCCTGACGAAGGATATTAACTGTCTGCGTCAGTTTCTTTTCCATCGTCTGAAACGAGGCTGATTTATCAGCCCGAACACCCGCCATAAGGATAGGTGAATCTTGCTGGGGGAAAAAGCTTTTAGGGACGACAATATAAAGATAGACGGTCAAAATAAGAACAAGTACAAAAAGAACCGCCATTAGCGGCTTCATAGATAGCGCCCAATCAAGCGCTATAGCGTAGGCTTTTTCAACAGCGTCAAAGCTTTTTTCAAAGAAGGCCGCCAAACGCCCCTGCTTTTTCTTATCCTGATTATAATGCAACATCCATGCACACATCATGGGTGTTGTCGTCAGGGAAATCACCATAGAGATCAAAACAGCGGCAGACAGACTGACGGCAAATTCACGGAACAGGCGACCACCAATGCCGCCTAAAAACAGTAACGGAATAAAAACAGCGACAAGAGAAATGCTGATAGATAAAACCGTAAAACCGACTTCTTTGGATCCCAACAGTGCGGCATCCATGCGGCTCATGCCGTTTTCAAGGTGACGCGCAATATTTTCTAAAACCACAATGGCATCATCAATAACAAAACCAGTGGCAACAATAATCGCCATCATGGAAAGATTATTGAGGGAAAAACCGGCAAAATACATAACGCTGAAAGTACCCAGCAACGAAACGGAAGCTGCAACGGCCGGAATAATGACAGCACTGAGATTTCTAAGAAAAACCCCGACGACGGCGATCACCAAAATTAAAGAGATCACTAACGTCCAACGGACTTCATTCAAGGTTGACCGAATAGAGCTGGTACGATCATTTGCTACGGTAACATGGACATCAGGCGGAAGCATTTTCTCTAAGCCAGGCAATTCTGACCGAAGAGAATCGACTAAATTAATAAGATTAGCGCCCGGTTGCTGGGTAATAAGTACCACAACAGCGGGATGACCATTAAATAAACCAAGATTGCGGGTGTCGGCGACACCGTCAGTAACGCTGGCAATATCGCGTAAGCGAATAGGTGTTGTCCCATTACGCCATGAGACGATCAATTCGCCATAAAGTTTTGCATCACGGCCTAATTGGTTCGTATAAATTTGGAAATGACGGCCATCCTTGCTTTCCAAAGCGCCCTTTGGTCGATTAGCATTAGCACTTTCAATAGAAGCCCGCACATCTTCAAGGCTAAGACCATAACGGCTTAAGGCATAAGGCGAGACATCAATACGAATGCCGGGTAAGGAACCGCCGCCAAGTTCAACTTCGCCTACTCCTGAAACCTGTGATAGCCGTTGTGAAACGATATTAGAAACGGCCTCATAAATTTGTCCGGGTGTCTTGGTATCAGAAGTAAGTGCCAGCACCATGACCGGCATCATAGATGGATTGACTTTTAAATAGGTAGGATTGCTTTGTAAGGTTGCCGGTAAATCAGCCCGCGCCGCACTGATAGCGGCCTGAACTTCGCGCGCAGCACCATTTATGTCCCGATCTAACCCGAATTCAAGTGCAATCTGGGTTTGTCCAACCGAACTTGTGGATGTCATTTCGGTAACGTCGGCAATAATACCCAACCTTCGTTCTAAAGGTTGTGCAATACTATTAGCCATAGTGTCAGGGCTGGCCCCTGCCATACTGGCCTGCACGACAATAACCGGAAAATCTATTTGCGGAAGCGGGGCAACAGGCAACCGAAAATAAGCAATGATACCGGCAAGCGCTATCCCGATAGTTAAAAGGGTCGTTCCAATTGGACGGGTAATAAAAGGCAGGGACAGATTCACGCGGTTGCTGTCCCTTTCTTTTTACGCAAGGCCGAAACTTTTTGCCCTAAGCGGTCAAAAACCAAATAGACAACAGGGGTTGTAAAAATGGTCAAAAGCTGGGAAGCCAATAGGCCACCAAAAATAGCAAGACCTAAGGGTAATCGCAGTTCTGCACCGCTACCATGACCCACCATCAAGGGAACCGCTGCAAATAACGCCGCTAAGGTTGTCATCAGGATAGGGCGAAAGCGTAAGATTGCGGCGCTAAAAATAGCCTCTTCCGGCGATTTGCCTTCTTCACGCTCGGCGGCAATGGCAAAGTCAATCATCATAATGGCATTTTTCTTAACGATACCAATTAAAAGAATAATACCAATAATACCGATGATATCGAGATCATGACCTGTTAACCATAAAGCCAGAATAGCCCCGACACTGGCAGAGGGTAGCGTCGAAAGAATGGTTAGAGGGTGAATATAACTTTCGTATAATACCCCTAAGACAATATAGACACAGACGAGGGCCGCCAAAATCAAAAGCATTTGATTGCCTAATGCTTTTTCATAGGCACTGGCTGCGCCTAGCATCGTTGTCGTAATACCGGCGGGCAAATGAAGGGCTGCAATTTGAGCCCGAACTGTAGCGACCCCGTCACCTAAAGCTGTATTAGAGGCAAGATCAAATCCTACCATGGCTGCAGGAAACTGGGCTACATGAATAATTTGCAGGGGCGCCGCGCCCTCTCTTAAGGTAGAAAACGCATCTAATGGGGTCGGAAGTGTACTACTTCCCGGTAAGTTGAGATGACCTAAGGCATTTATGCTACTTAAAAGATTGGGTCTGGCTTCCAAAATAACCCGATATTGATTAGTTTCTGTAAAAATTGTCGAGACAATACGTTGCCCAAAAGCCGAATAAAGCGTGTCGTCAATATCAGCAACCGTAACAGAGACGCGGCTGGCACTATCGCGATCAATATCGACGAAAACGGCCTCTCCTTTAGCATCCGCATCGGTATAGACATCATTCAATTTTTTACTTTTGGCTAAACTATCGGCAATCTGGCGGGCGGCTTTATGCACCGCATTAGTTTCAGCCCCCTCAACCGACAATCTAAAACGGGTTGGCCCTGTATCTGTATCAACCGTTAAATCCTGTACCGGCTGAATATGGGCACGGATACCAGCAACACGCGCAATAGCTTTATAAAGACGCGCTATGACCGCTTGTTCATCGGTGATCGTGGTTTTAAGATTAACCAACATTACGCCCTGATTAAGCGCACTATTGGTAACACCATCGACGCCCGTCATCACGGATAGATTAGAAACTGCCGGATCTTCTAATACCTGTTGCGCCGCCAATTTTTGCAATTGTGCCATGCGCTCATAAGAAATATCAGCGCTGGTATCTGTTTGTATCCGCAGTTGTCCTGTCGCCTGTAAGGGAAATAATCCCTTGGGAATAGCCATATAAAGAAGTACGGTGGCAACAAAGGTCGAAATGGTCAGAATAAGAATAAGCAGCTGGTGCGCTAATACCCATGTCAGACCTTTTTCATAATGATGTTCGAGCCGATCAAAACCTTGTTTAATGCGCGCCCCAATACCGCCCTGTTGGCGATGAGGAATAAGCCATCTTGCAGAAAGCATAGGCGTTAGGGTTAGAGATATTACAGCCGAAATTAAAATAGTGATAGCTAACGTCATAGCGAATTCACGGAATAATCTTCCGACAACATCACTCATAAACAAAAGCGGAATAAGAACCGCAATAAGCGATATTGTCAGAGAAATAATCGTGAAGCCTATTTCCTGCGCGCCTTTTAAAGCCGCCTGAAAAGGTTGTAATCCAGCCTCTATATGACGCTCGATATTTTCGATCATCACAATAGCATCATCAACCACAAAACCGGAGGCAATAGTAAGCGCCATCAAAGAAAGGTTATTGAGGCTATAATTCATCATATACATAGCAGCAAAGCTGCCAATCAAAGAGATAGGCACTGCCAAGGCCGCAATCATGGTCGCACGTATAGAATGGAGAAAGAAAAAAATGACCAAAATGACCATGATGACGGCCAAGACCAATTCGACTTCGACATGCTCGATAGAGGATCGGATGCCGGTTGTCCGGTCTGTGACGACAGAAACTTTTAGGCCAGCGGGTAAGCCCGCCTCTAATTCAGGCAGTCTTTTTTTAATGGTATCGACAGTTGCGATAACATTGGCACCGGGTTGCCGTCTGACATTGATAATAATAGCAGGCGTAACATTGTAGTAAGCCCCAAGGCGGTTATTTTCCGCGCCAGAGACAACCTGAGCCACATCACGCATCCGTACAGGACGGTTATTCTGCATAGCAATAATCAGATTTTCATAATCGCTAACGGTTAAAAGTTGATCATTCGCATTGATCTGCCATGAACGCGTAGGTCCATCAAAGCTACCTTTAGCGGAATTAGCATTAGCATTGGTAATCGCCGTTCTTAAAGTTGCTAAGGAAATGCCATAACTTGCCAATAGCTGAGTATCAGCCTGAATACGCATCGCAGGCCGCTCTCCCCCTGATAACTCGACAAGACCAACACCTGAAACCTGTGAAATTTTTTGCGCCAGCCGCGTTTGGATAAGATTTTGAACATCTGTTAGCGGTATTGTATCCGATATTGCCGCTAAAGTTAAAACAGGAGAATCCGCAGGATTAACCTTGGCATAAACGGGCGGAGCCGGGAGATCGGCAGGTAAAAGAGCATTAGCCGCATTAATAGCGGCCTGCACTTCTTGCTCAGCAACATCCAAAGCCTCTGTTAGACCGAATTGGAGCGTTATAACCGAGGCTCCGGCTGAACTTTTTGCCGTCATCCGTGATAAACCGGACATCTGACCAAATTGTCGCTCTAGCGGGGCTGTAACCGTGTCACTGGTTACATCAGGAGACGCCCCCGGATAGAGGGTCGTAACCTGAATGGTAGGATAATCCACTTCCGGTAGAGCCGAAAGCGACATGAAACGAAATCCCAAAAGTCCTGCCAGCACAATGGCGATGACAAGCAGCGAAGTAGCTACCGGACGCAAAATAAAAAGACGTGAAGGATTCATGCCCTCGGCACCCTACTACTGTCGGTTCCTATCATTTTAATGCTGTGCCTGAGACTGTTTTGTATTCTGGTTACTGCGATTAGATAACCCCATTTTCTGCGAAGTATCTGCTGGAGTCTGCACAACCGAATTTTCAATCAGGCGGTCGCCGCCTTCAGTAACAATATTTTGATTTTCCTTTAGCCCCCTTAGAATAACAATATTATCCTTGAAAGACGTACCCGTTGTTACAAAATGGCGATGTACTTTTTTATTATTGTCTACCAACCAGACATAGCTTCCTTCATCAGACTCCCTAACAGCGGAAGAAGGAACAATAACTACATGGGGAAGGGTTTCAACATTAAGGCGAATATTAACAAACTGATTAGGAAAAAGTTTTCCCTGACCATTATGAAAGCGTATTTTCCCTTTAATAGTGCCGCTGGTCGTGTCGATTTTGTTATCGAGTGTTAATAGCCAGCCCTCTCCAAGATTTTCTGTTTTTGTCCGATCAAAAGCGGTGCCGGTAAGTTGACGACCCATTTTTATCTGTCGTTCAACAGCAGGGACAAAATCTTGAGCCATCGTAAAAACAACATCTATAGGATCAAGCGAGGTGACAACAGCGACCCCATTGGTATCGCCTGAGGCGATATAATTCCCTTGATCGACAGGGCGTAGCCCTACCCGCCCCGTAACCGGAGATGGAATGGTCGTATATCCTAAATTAACCTCGGCATAGCGGACCGCACCTCGATCATTCTCGACAGTGCCTTCCAACTGATGGACCAAAGCGGCCTGTGTATCGACATCCTGTTTGGCAATAGAATCTGAACCCAACTGCCGATCGCGCGCTAGTTGTATTCGCGCATTTTCCAACTGCGCTATATCACGCATAAGATTGCCCCGACTTTGGGTTAGCTGTGCTGCATAAAGACGAGGATCAATAACAGCAAGCGGTTGTCCTTCGTGAACAAGCTGACCTTCTTTATAAAGGATATGTTGAATAACCCCTGATACCTGAGGCTTTACTGTAATAGTAAAGACAGGGGTTACAGTACCAAGCGCTTCGACGACAATCGGGACATCGGCTGTTTTACTCTGGGTAATACCCACCGTTACCGGCATATTATCACCCTCTGACCCGGGCGGTCCCATACCGGAACGACCATTATGATGTCGTTGCGAGGCGGTATTCCCACTTTTCTGTGAGGCTTTGTTCCGATGGGTAATGTAGGTAATAAGAAGAAAGATAAAACCTAATATAAAAAGGCAGATAATCCAGCTTTTGATTTTGCCATTTTTTGAAAGAGGTCGAGGCGGATTTTTGTCTGTTTTATTTTCAGCAGAAGGAGGAGTCTGTGGCCCGTCTGTTTTGTCGCTCATGTTAAGTGGCAATCCCCTCCTCATTATGACTTCATCGGTAGAAGCCTGTTTCTAGCATAGGATAACGGGGCTTTTCTTGCCCGAAAATTAACTAGAACCGATAATTTTTCTCTATGGCCTTTTCCAAAAACGATATTCTTCGCGTGTATCGGATTTAGAATGGTTGGCAATTCATAACGTTAAAAATTTTACGTCAAAATGAACAGATAAACCTGAATATTCTTATTATGTTAATTTTTATTAAATTAAGGTCTTAACCTTATAAAAACTAATCTTTTTTATGAAGGTTAAAGCAAACTAAATTATTTAATTCCCAAAATGCGTAATTAAAGAATTAATAGATTAAACTTCCATGAAGTCAACGTTATTTACTGATAGATTTAGTCAATAATTTTGATAAAAATTATAAAATAATATAGTTTATTTAGGTAAGAGGCACCCCATGCAACAGACTGTTAAGTTGATAGAGAATTCGTATGATAATATATCACTCTATAACCAGTTTATTGAACATGGGCGACATGTTATTCTAGCGGAAGCAGCTGCCATGCATGATCTGGCCACGTCTATTACTAACGATTTTGCAAAAGCTGTTGAGTTATTATTAAAGGCACATGGTCGTATTATTGTAAGCGGCATCGGAAAATCAGGCCATGTCGGCCGAAAAATAGCCGCTACGTTAGCCTCTACTGGCTCTTCTGCTTTTTTTATCCATCCAGCAGAAGCAGCGCATGGTGATTTAGGTATGATGATGGGGGGCGATGTCATGATCGCCATTTCCTTTTCTGGACGCACCCGTGAATTATTACCTATGATTGCTTATGCAAAAACTTTGGATGTCCCTGTAATCGTCATTACTTCTCAAAAAGGGGACATTTTAACCAAAGAAGCTTTGCTCACTTTACGATTACCGGAATTGAAAGAAGCTTGTCCGGCTAATATTGCACCAACAACATCCACAACTTTAACCATGGCGTTAGGAGATGCTCTAGCCGTAAGCATGATGCGCTATCGTGGCTTTTCGCGTGACGGGTTTAAATTATTACATCCAGGTGGCGAAATCGGTTTTCGGCTACAGTCGATTGGTCGTTTAATGCATGAAGGCGAGGCTATTCCCTTGGTTGATGCCGAAGAGCCGATGCGTGAAGTATTGGTAACAATGAGCAAAAAAAGTTTTGGCACCGCCGGTGTTATTAATAAACAAGGCGAATTATTAGGGGTTATCACGGATGGTGATTTAAGACGTCATGCCGATCATCTCATGGAAAGCATGGCGAAAGACGTGATGACCTGTGATCCGGTAACAATGCGGGCCGATGATTTGGCGGAAGATGCCTTGATTTTGATGAATGAAAGAAGAATCACCAGTTTGTTCATCCTAGGAAAAAATGGTAAAAAATGTCCTGTTGGCCTGCTGCATATCCACGATCTGATGCGAATGGGTTGAGGTGTTTTAGAGGGATGGTAAAGGAGAGCCTCTAAAAAATAAGCCTGTTTTTGAGGTCATAACTTTTTTATGCCTTCTATGTCGGGCAAGCCTTCTCTTTTGTGATTGTCTAATTTAGAGAAGTTTTTTAAGGAAAATGACTATAAAGCTTATGGTCTGCCCCTTGTTTAAAACCGGCGAATGGCTATGAAGCGCCCTGATGCTTGTTATAAATCAGACACGGAGAACGCGATAGTGAAAGCCAATGTTCATGTTACGCTGAAAAATGGCGTTCTCGATCCGCAAGGTAAAGCCATTCATCACGCCCTTGAGCGTTTAGGCTTTTCCGGCATTGATAATGTGCGCGTCGGCCGGCTAATCGAGCTTGACCTCGATGACAAGGTAACGGATCAAGAAATCGAAGATATGTGCCGAAAATTATTGGCAAATATGGTTATCGAAAGCTTTCGTATCGAGAAGGTTGCCTGATGAAAGCCGCTGTTCTTGTTTTTCCCGGTTCTAATTGTGATCGGGATATGGCCGTTGCTATTGAAAAAATCTGCGGCACTAAACCAATGATGGTTTGGCATCAGGAAACGGACTTACCGAATAATCTTGATCTCATTGCCTTGCCGGGTGGATTTTCTTATGGAGATTACCTGCGTTCAGGGGCTATGGCCGCCCGTTCGGCTGTAATGAGTGCCGTTATTAAACAGGCTGAGCGCGGTGTCGCCGTTATGGGGATTTGTAACGGTTTTCAAATTTTGACAGAAGCCGGCTTATTGCCGGGTGCTTTAATGCGGAATGCCGGATTATCCTTTATTTGTCGAGATGTCGGATTAGAGGTTGTCAATACGACCTCATCTTTTACCCGACTCTACCAAAAAAATGAAAAAATCCGGCTACCGGTCGCCCATCATGATGGTAATTTTACTGCAGATGAAGCAACCTTGAATCAGTTGGAAGATGAAGATCGTATTGCGTTACGCTATACAGAATCTGTCAATGGATCTGTCCGTAATATTGCCGGTATTTTAAATAAAAAAGGCAATGTATTAGGATTGATGCCACATCCAGAAAGAATGATTGAAGCCGCACATAAAGGAACAGATGGATATAATTTCTTTGCTTCTTTAACCAAAGTCTTAGCTTAATATCCAATATAACCGGTCATTTCAAAATGTGCCGGTTATAAACAGCCTTTATCTGAGAAGAGTATAAAACAAGAACCCTTCTATTGAAGGTTTTTAAAAATACCCCACAAAATATTTTTATTTTTAAAAAGACAGGAACTATCCGCTTCTTTTTATCTTTCTTTATAGCAGAAATAGGATTCTGCTAAAGAGCATTAAAATCGGAATCATTATCTGATTTCTGCGGAGAAGAAAGAAAAATGAAACGTTTATTTTCTGAGAACCGCAGCTGGGGCTGGACAATGGCTTATGCTGTTTGCCAAATCCTGTTTGGTGTTGCAGCCTTATGTTTTCCTTTTGTAACCTCTATCGCAAGCGGCATATTTTTTGGATGGTTGTTAATTATTGCCGGTGCCTTTGCTACAGTTTCAGGATTAAGCAGTCGTCGGATACGCGGCCATTGGCTTGATATTATTTGCGGTATCATTGCCATTATTACCGGTATTATTGCCATTGAATATCCAATCGCTAGCGCCTTAACCATTGTCTGGTTAATTGCCTGTTGGTTGTTCCTTGTCGGGGTAACCGAGTTATTAATTGCTAGCCGGATCATTCAAGAAAGAAGTTGGCTCATTTTAAGAGGTGTTATTAACCTCATTATAGCCTTTTTCCTCTTCTTTTCCAATTCAGCCGTTGCCCTTGCCTTTTTAGGTTGGGCTGTCGGTTTCGCCTTTGTCAGTGAAGGTATTGGGATGATGATAATGGCTATCCGCCTGAAACATTTACAAGAAGAAAACTTGATTTGATTTAAAATCAAGCCATTCCAAACCTTATAGTCTTCGATACAGACGGCCAGAAGAATCAGGCCGTCTGTTTTTCTTCAAAAGTCGAACCAAAATGGACCGCCTGCACACCCGATAGTCGTTCTATGCGGGCTTTTAATTCGGCGTCTAAAATATAATCACGACCGATCAATACTTCAGCGCGCCCACCCTGTGGTAGGGGCAAAAGAGCCGTAATATATAACTCCCCGTGACCACCGTGATGAGGTTTAATCAAATCCGATAAAGCCTTGACCGTTTCAGGTTCTCCGGTCTCAATCTTCATCCTTAACCGTACCGAAGCGGTTAACGCCTCACAAAACTGGATGCTCCGCACAGAAATACGGGGCGTTTCATCCCCTGATCGCCAGTCTAATTCAACCTGCATAATAACACAGGCGTTATCTTTAGCCGCTTTTTCCAATGATTCTGCGGCCGTATCATCAAAACAACTGGCCAGAAATTGACCAGAGGTGTCCGAAGCAGCAATCATCATATAACGGCGGCCCCGAGCCGAATTGCGCCAGCGTATCTCTTCGATCATTGCGCCCATTTGTGTCGGTATCCGACTATTATCGGCGGGTGGAATCATCCTGTTAATATCTGTCCGGCTTCTTATCCGCATGGCCGACAATAAAGAATGATAATGATCAAGGGGATGAGAAGAAAAGAAAAAACCAAAAGCTTCTTTTTCCGCTGTCATCCGTTCGGCCAAAGTCCAGACTTTATCATCAGGTAATTGAATAGAAGGCATAGCCATTTCTGCCGCGCCAAACAGCCCACCTTGTCCGCTATCCCGCATACGAGAAATATTAGCCGCCATCGCGATGATCATTTCGCTACTGCGATGCACTGCACAGCGTTCGATATTAAGAGAATCAAACGCGCCCGCTGAGGCGAGACTTTCCAATTGCCGCCGATTAAGGTGGGCCGGATTGATCCGATTGACAAAATCATCCAAATTTTTAAAGGGGCCGTTTAGATCGCGCTCGCGGCATATGTCATCCATTGCTTTTTCACCAACGCCCTTTAAAGCGCCCAGTGCATAGCGGACACAGCCTTCTTCGACGATAAATCCAGACTGACTATGATTGATGTCCGGCCCAAGATAACGCAAACCAGAACGCCGCATATCATCCACAAATATCTGCAATTTATCTGTAAGCGTCATATCAAAACACATAGCGGCAGCATAAAATTCTGCCCGAAAATGCGCTTTTAGCCATGCCGTTTGATAAGCGACCAAGGCATAAGCGGCGGCATGACTTTTATTAAAACCATAACCGGCAAATTTGTCGATTAAATCAAATAGCTCATTGGCTTGTTTTTCACCGATATTATGCTGTTTTGTCCCTTCCACAAAACGTGACCTTTGGGCGTCCATTTCGGCCTGAATTTTTTTACCCATGGCGCGCCGCAATAAATCGGCTTCCCCTAAAGAATAACCAGCCAGAACCTGAGCCGCCTGCATCACCTGTTCTTGATAAACAATAATGCCGTAGGTTTCATTGAGTACGGGTTCCAATAAAGGATGGGGATACTCAATCTCTTCTTCCCCGTTTTTACGAGCCCCAAAACTGGGAATGTTATCCATAGGTCCCGGACGATAAAGCGCAACAAGGGCAATAATATCTTCAAAACGGGTTGGTTTCACCGCGGCAAGCGTGCGGCGCATCCCTTCCGATTCCAACTGGAACACACCGACTGTGTCACCCTGTTTTAAAAGTTCAAAAACGGCTTCATCATCAAGAGGGATATGATCAAGGTCAACTTCAATACCGCGCTGTTTTAACATTTGAAGCGCTTTGTTCAGTACTGAAAGCGTTTTAAGACCCAAAAAGTCGAATTTGACCAATCCTGTTTTTTCAACATATTTCATGTCGAATTGCGTGACGGGAAAATCAGATCGCGGATCACGATAAAGCGGTACTAATTGATGTAAGGGCCGATCACCAATAACAACGCCTGCGGCATGGGTTGAACTGTGGCGTGGCAAACCTTCTAATTTCATAGCAAGGTCAAAAAGCCGCCGCACCTCTTCTTCTGTATCATAAGCCTTGGTGATTTCAGGAACGCCTTTTAGCGCGCGATCCAATGTCCAAGGATCACTAACCTGACTAGGAACTAATTTAGCTAACCTATCGACCTGTCCATAACTCATTTGTAAAACGCGACCGGTATCCTTTAAAACGGCGCGCGCCTTCATTCTTCCAAAAGTAATAATCTGGGCAACGTGATCCAGACCATATTTATGCTGCACATAGCTGATAACTTCGGAACGCCGCGTTTCGCAGAAATCAATATCGAAATCCGGCATGGAAACGCGTTCTGGATTAAGAAAGCGTTCAAACAACAAACCTAATTGTAAAGGATCAAGATTGGTAATGGTAAGCGCCCAAGCAACGACCGACCCAGCACCCGAACCTCGTCCCGGCCCTACGGGAATTTGATTAGCTTTTGCCCATTTGATGAAGTCGGCAACGATTAGAAAATAGCCAGGAAATCCCATATTTTCGATGATATTTAATTCGTACTTTAGGCGTTCTTCATAGCGCGCACGGTTAACGGGCCTCGGCATGGCGGCAAGGCGCGATTCTAATCCTGCCCATGCGTCTTTGCGTAGCATCAGGGTTTCCCCTTCCCTATCACCGGCCAGACTGGGCAAAATCGGTTTACGAACGGGAGCCGCGAAGGCACAGCGCTGGGCCACAACAAGTGTGTTTTGAATAGCCTCTGGAATGTCTTCAAAAAGACGTTCCATTTCTGCGCCCGATTTTATCCACGCATGGGGAGAACTATGGCGGCGCTCTTGGCTATCTACATAAGCCGAAGCGGCGATACATAACATTGCATCATGGGCAGGATGAAAATCAGCCTCTAAAAAACAGGAAGGATTAGTCGCAACTAAAGGGATACCATGCGCATAAGCCAACGTGATAAGGCCTTCTTCGGCGGCTTCTTCGATAGGATCATCCCGTCTTGCTAACTCTATATACAGATGATCGGGAAAAAGCGTTTGCAGTTTATCAAGATAGGCTTCGGCTTCTTCTTGCTGTTCAGCCGCCAGCAATCTTACGAGCGCGCCTTCGCCTGCGCCTGTTAAAGCTATAAGGCCATCTGTATATTTTTCTAATATCTCCATCGGCACATGCGGCGGTTGATCGAGTGGACGATCAAGATGGGCATGAGAGACCAAGGTGCATAGATTGTTATAGCCCGTTTCATCCTGAGCATAGAGCGCAATCCAGTCGATGACTAATTCTTGGCCTCCTTTTTCACCACCGCGAAGAGGTCGTGCGACCGCTAAAAAGGTAGCCATGATAGGCTGAACACCATCCTTCTTAGCACTATCTGAAAAAGTCATTACCCCATAAAGACCGTTACGATCACAGATAGCGGCGGCAGGGAAACCTTGCTTCTTCGCGTATTTAGTAATGTCTTTGGGTTCGATTGCCCCTTCCAGCATCGTAAAACCAGAAAAAATCCTAAGAGGCACAAACGGGGTATAAGACATAGTAAAAACACCTTGAAACAAGTACAAAAAGCTTTTTGTCGGTTTTAAGATGCCGATGATCCTGGCGCGGATAGCTTCTTTATTATGACAGAATTATCTGATTTGTAGCATGAATTCCGTGGGATAAATCCTAAAATAGTGCTGGAGTAAAGAGTATATTTTTCAATGCTTGCCCCTGTACGGATGTTACAATATTGATACAATATATCGTAACATTATTCTTATTGATAATAAGTTGCATTAAATTTGTTTTTATGAGACTACTCACTAGATTGAATTTTGGAGCTATAATATATTTTCTATTCCAATAATTCAAAATTAAGAAATTTAATTATATTATATGTCTGCTTTTTAACGGGATAATATCTATGCGTCTTAACCAACTGCCGCTACGACAGGCAACAGTTATAACCGATGTTGATTGGTCAGCCTTGGATCCTCAAATAGGACGGCGTTTACGTGACTTAGGTTTCTATCAAGGGGCAGAAGTAGAAATTCAACATCTAGCCCCTATCAGTCATGATCCCATTGCCTGCCGCGTCAACAACATGCTGATTGCTATTCGTCAAAATGAAGCGGCTGTTATCTCGGTTAAACCCCCTGTAAGTACTTCACAGGCAGATCAGACTGTGCCCGTTTCCAATGAGACTATTCTATCTTCTTCAGTAGGACAGGCCTAACTTATATGAGCGAGCATTGTGGGGATAGTTCACCGCCAGTCATGGACAAAGCGGGGGTCAGTACTCCGTTAATTGCAATGGTAGGAAACCCGAATACGGGTAAATCTGCCTTATTTAATGCATTAACGGGGGCACATCAAAAAGTAGGAAATTATCCGGGGGTCACAGTTGAGCGTAAATACGGCCACATGGCTTTGCCAGATGGTTGTCCTGTTAATGTCGTGGATTTACCCGGCACCTATAGCCTTGATCCAGGAAGTGCTGATGAGCGAGTGACACGGGACGTTTTATTCGGCAATATGCCGGGTGAAAAAATTCCTGATGTCTTACTGATTGTTTTAGATGCGACCAATCTTACCCATCATTTACGATTTACACTGCAATTATTAAGTTTAAAAATTCCTACTGTCATCGCGCTTAACATGACCGATATGGCAGAACGCGATGGATTGAAGATTAATCTTGATCTTTTATCTCAAAAATTAGGGGCAAAAGTTATTGCTACCGTTGCCGTCAGACAGCGGGGTATTGATGAACTCAAGCAAGAATTAGCCCGTCTTACGCAAGAAATACTGGCAGAGTCAGCCCATTCAGAGGGTAAAACCAAGACCACCGCTCTGGGTGATATGCCGATATTAGAGGATATATCTTTTTATCAACCGATTGCCAATGATATTGCCAAAACGGTTACCGAGGTAACCCATAAACCGCAAGGATGGTCGAAGAAGGTTGATAATATCGTCCTTCATCCTTTTCTAGGCCCTATCATTTTAGCCGGATTGATGTTCTTTGTCTTTCAGGCCGTTTTTGCCTGGTCAGAAGCACCGATCAGCTGGGTCGAAGATAGCTTTACAGCCCTTCAAGATTTTATCAGACCGTTATTGCCTGAAGGCTTGATACGATCTTTGGTGGTAGATGGTATCATTGCGGGCGTCGGATCAGTTTTGGTGTTTTTACCCCAAATTCTTATCCTGTTTTTCTTTATCCTTCTGTTGGAAGGGTCAGGCTATATGGTCAGAGCCGCCTTCTTGATGGATCGGATGATGGCACGAGTAGGCCTAACCGGACGGGCCTTTATTCCTCTATTATCCTCTTTTGCCTGTGCTATTCCGGGTATTATGGCAACGCGGACTATTGAAGACCCTAAAAGCCGGCTAACGACCATATTGATTGCCCCTTTAATGACCTGCTCGGCACGATTACCGGTTTACTCGGTGATTATCGGGGCCTTCATCCCTGCCAAAAATGTCGGTTTTGGAATAGGGTTACAAGGCTTGGTCATGTTCCTGCTTTATGTCGCCGGAATTTGTGCAGCCATGTTAGTCGCCTTGATTTTCCGCTATACGCTGGCAAAAGGAAAGGCAGGTCTTTTCCTCATTGAAATGCCGCGTTATCAGATGCCTATCTGGCGAGATATTGTTTTGGGTTTGTGGCAACGTGCCCTGATTTTCCTGAAACGCGCCGGAACCACTATTTTAACGGTATCTATCGCGTTATGGGCGGTTTTGGCTTTCCCGCAAGCCCCTGAAGGCGTGCCACAGAGTGAATATTCTATTGCAGGTCGGGTAGCAGCAGCCCTTGATCCGATCATGAAGCCAGCAGGCTTTAACCATGCGATGACGATGGCCGTCATTCCAGCGATGGCAGCACGCGAAGTAGCCGTTAGTGCACTAGCTACAGTCTATTCCATTGATAGCAGTGATGAAGAAAAAACGCAGGAATCCTTAATCGATACCTTGCGCAAAGGATGGCCTTTATCTCAAGCTTTAGCGTTCTTGGCATGGTTTGTTTTTGCACCGCAATGCCTTGCCACGATTGCGGTCATTAAACGTGAGACGAATGGTTGGAAGTGGCCTTTGTTCACGCTGGCCTATCTCTTTGGTCTTGCTTATATTGCTGCAACCGTTGTTTTCCATGTAGCCCGAATGTTTGGACTTTAAAGTCGACATAAACATAATATTTTAGCCCTGTGGCGTGATTTGTTGGGTCATTCTTAAATTACGCCACAGTGTGCTTTTTTGTTTAGGGCTTTTTGTTTAAAGGAAGACAATATCGGATTTTTTGAAGGATTCTCATAAGTTATGGCAGGCAGCGTTAATAAGGTCATCATACTGGGTAATTTGGGGCGTGACCCTGAAATCAAAACCTTTAGTAACGGTAACCGGATGGCCAATCTGCGTATTGCAACGTCAGAAACATGGCGCGACCGTAATACGGGTGAACGACGTGAAAAAACAGAATGGCATTCTGTCTCGATCTTCAGTGAAGGTCTGGTAAAAGTTGTCGAACAATATCTTCGCAAGGGAAGTAAAGTTTATATCGAAGGCCAATTGCAAACGCGCAAATGGCAAGATCAATCGGGTCAGGATCGCTATACCACTGAAATCATTTTACAAGGATTCAATGGGCAGCTTGTCATGCTGGATAGTCGTAGCGGCGGCGATTTTGGCGGCGGCAGTAGTGGTGGATTTGGCGGCAACACCGGCAATAATAATTTTGGTTCCAGTAATGCGGGCCATCAAAATAACGATTGGGGCAAGACCAACGGTGATTTTGACAATAATACCCCAGCGGGTGGCAATAAGAACGAAGGCCACGACCCTTTTGGTATTGATTTAGACGATGATGTCCCATTTTAAGATTTATGAAAAATAGAATAAAGCAAAAAAGCCTGACTTTTTAGTCAGGCTTTTTCGTTTATATAAAGAAAATACATATTCAATTTTAACTGGAAGTTTTACTTTTACGGTCATCAAAAAGAGCAGCCAGCTGCTCCACAATCGCGCCGCCCAGCTGTTCAGCATCCATCAAAGTAACCGCACGCCGATAATAACGGGTTACATCATGCCCGATCCCGATGGCCAACAATTGCACAGGTGATTTATTTTCAATCCAATTGATAACCTGTCTTAAATGCTTTTCAAGATAACTACTGCTGTTAACAGAAAGCGTGGAATCATCGACAGGGGCACCATCAGAAATAACCATTAATATTCGCCGATCCTCTGGGCGCACCAGTAAACGATTATGCGCCCATATTAAAGCTTCCCCATCAATATTTTCTTTTAAAAGCCCTTCCCGCATCATTAGACCGAGTGAATTTTTGGCGCGACGCCAAGGTTCATCTGCTTCTTTATATATAATATGACGCAGATCATTAAGCCGCCCTGGGGCCGGTGGACGACCGGCATTTAACCAGTCTTCACGACTGCTGCCGCCCTTCCAAGCCCGCGTCGTAAAGCCTAAAATTTCTGTCCGCACTCCGCAACGTTCCAGCGTCCTTGCTAGAATATCAGCTGAAATCGCGGCGATTGAAATCGGCCTTCCCCGCATCGAACCAGAATTATCAATAAGAAGAGTAACAACCGTATCTTTAAAAGAGGCTTCACGCTCGATTTTATAGCTGAGAGGTAACAGAGGATTAGCGATAATACGCGATAATCGCGCAGCATCTAATAAACCTTCATCTTGGTCAAAATCCCAGCTACGATTTTGTTGTGCCTGAAGCCGCCGTTGTAGACGATTGGCCAAACGGGTTACGACCCCATGAAGGTGGCTTAGTTGCTGATCAAGATAGGCTCGTAGCCGCTGTAACTCTTCTTCGTCACAAAGATCATGCGCTGCAACAATTTCATCATGTGCGGTTGTAAAAATTTTATACTGAAAGCTGTCCTCTTCCTGATTTTTACCTGCTGTGGCATTTGGGCTGAGACCTTCGCCTTCTTCATCGCCGCCCTCTGTTGCCAGCTCTTCTTGATCGCTTCCGTCCCGATCCGGGTTATGGGCGCTAGTATCGGACTCATCCCCTTGACCTTGTCCGCGCATTTCCTGTGGTTCACCACCCGATTCTTCTTGCGGACTATCTTGTTCGCTTGATGAACCGGCTTCGCTCTCTTTATCCTCATCACCAGAGGTATCATCAGTAGGACTCGTCTTCGTTTCTGCTTGATCATCCAAAGGGATAATTTGCAGATCCTGTAATAAATGAAGTGCCTTATCGGCAAAAGAACTCTGATTAGCCGCCGATTTAGCTAAATCATCAAGGGTTTTACCCGCCTTTTCCGTGATCCAAGGCCGGAGTAGCTTTAAAGCTTTTTCTGCGGATGCAGGGGGCTGATCACCTGTCATTTTTTCCCGTACTAAAAGCGGTAAAGCGATGTCCAGCGGTACTTCTTCCCGAATTTTAGCCTGAGCCAAATTGGTTTGTGCAATCTGAAAAGCAAGCGCAGCTTTTAAATTTTGGCGGATGCCCTCCATCCCCTGTGCACCGATAGCTTCAACACGGGTTTGTTCAAGGTTATCAAAAAGTTCACTTGCAGTGGGATCTGATGGTTTCAAATGGTGATGCAGCTTTGAATCATGCCATTTGGTTTTTAAAGCATAAGCGTCTGTTACCCCACGAGCCAAAGCGATATTTTCAGGCGACAACGTAATATCAGGCATGGGAACACTGATAACATTTCCCTTTATCGAAGGTGTCTGTGTGGTGAAGCGCACCTGAAGCGAATCTTTATCTGCAATAGCCCGTGCTGCACCGCTTAGATACTGCCGGAATTTATCGATCTGGGTATTTTCAGCCATGGCGCCTATCCTTCATAAAGGCAGAGCTTAATTTAAGATAAGTCTGCACCGAAAACACGCTGATAATACTCGGCGACCAGAGGTCTTTCTGCTTCGTCACAACGATTAAGGAAAGAGACCCTAAAGGCAAAAGCAGGATCTTTGAAAATATGATTATTTTCAGCCCAACTTAAAACTGTACGAGGACTCATAACCGTTGAAATATCACCATTAATAAAGCCCGCTCGACTAAGATCAGCGACCTTGACCATCTTGGCGATCATTGCCTTACCTTCTGGTGAGTCATAATTAGAACATTTTGCAAGAATGATCTTTTCTTCAGTTTCAGAAGCCAGATAATTTAGAGTCGTAACGATATTCCAACGATCCATCTGTCCCTGATTGATTTGCTGTGTACCGTGGTAAAGACCACTGGTATCGCCCAATCCTACAGTATTGGCCGTTGCAAACAAACGAAACCACGGGCTGGGACGGATAACCCGATTTTGATCCAGCAAGGTTAGCTTACCACCGGTTTCCAGCACACGCTGAATAACAAACATAACGTCAGGACGACCGGCATCATATTCATCAAAGACAAGGGCTGTAGGTGTTTGTAAAGCCCAAGGTAAAATACCTTCTTTGAATTCGGTGATCTGCTGACCATCGCGCACGACAATGGCATCCCGACCTATAAGGTCAATTCGACTAATATGCGCATCCAGATTGATTCGCACACAAGGCCATTTTAAACGGGCCGCCACTTGTTCAATGTGAGAAGATTTTCCCGTTCCATGATAGCCTTGTACCATCACGCGGCGATTATAGGCAAAACCAGCTAAAATCGCGAGGGTGGTCTCTTTATCAAAGATATAGGCAGGATCAAGATCAGGCACCCGCTCATCGGCTACCGAAAAGGCAGGCACTTCCATATCGGAATCGATACCAAAGACATCTCTTACTTTTACTTTGATATCTGGTGCATCCAATACCGTACCGCTGTCGCTATCGGACTGAAAGTTTTCCAAGTCAGCCATGATCTCTCCTTGAGAATAATATTATATGTCTATGCAAAAATCGCAGATGATTTCAAATGCGTATAGGCCGCAATAACATCCTGTAACGCCTTCTCATACGTACGATCACCCCCATTACGATCAGGATGATAACGGCGCAATAATTCAGCATACCGTTTTCTAAGCTGTTGACGATCCGTATCAGCATCCAGTCCTAGTGTTTTTAAAGCTTTTTCATCAAAAGAAGAAACCGCTTTACCCTTTTGATGAGAAGTATAGCGCTTATGCGCTGTTCTTTTAAAACGGGCACCGATAGCATCTAAGGGATCTTGAAAATCGGCCCAACGGGGCGGCGGAGAACCATTTGTAGCAAAAGCTCGGCTTTCTCTTTCCCAGCCAGCAAAAGGCCGTTGCGCATTATAAATTTCTTCTTCGCTCATACCGGCAAAGAAATTATAACTGTCATTAAAGGCGCGGACATGTTCGAGACAAAACCAATGCCATCGTTCGTCACCAAGACCGCCAGCAGGCGCCGCATTATCTGATCTATGGTGACGCGGTGCCCGAAATTCACCCGGTAATTCACAGCCCGGATGTTCACATTGTCGTATCTGTCCTTCAACCCGACCATGGAATCGTGCTGAATTGTTTTTTTTGCCTCTATCCGCCAAACTTATCCCCATATTCGGGCTCTTAGGATTCTCGGGAGAACGGAGCCCTCGCCTTTCCTGTTTTTTTTGATGTTATCTTTATATAGGAAGACCTTATGAATATGCACAGCACCCTTGGTAATGATTCTGATAATGGTCAGTCTGGTCCCGTTGCCCGCCTTATCAAAGAAAGAATTGAAGCCGCGCTTTCACCGAAAACGCTTGTCATTCAAGATGATAGTGCAAGCCACGCGGGTCATGCAGGTCATAAGCATGAAGGAGAAAGCCATTTTTCTCTGACTATTATGGCCAAGGCTTTTCAAAATGAAAGCCGAATCAATAGAGAAAAAATGGTTCATAGGGCTTTGGGAGATCTGTTACCTGATCGAATTCATGCCTTAAAACTCACGCTCAGCCCGACAGAGTAAGCATACTTAAAAAAAAATTCTTTTTGCTACGCTTTTCACAGCGCCTTTTCTTGCTGAATAGTGCTGCAAACGTTATGGACGTTCCATCATGACTAAACCGCTTGTCTTTGCTATCCCGAAAGGTCGTATTCTAAAAGAGGCGCTTCCTATGTTGGAAGCGGCTGGTATTATACCAGAGGCTGCCTTTTTGGATAAAGAAAGCCGGTTGCTGCGCTTTACTACCAATCGTCATGATGTCGAAATTATTCGGGTTCGCGCTTTTGACGTGGCAACTTTTGTTGCGCATGGTGCGGCCCAAATGGGTATTGTCGGCTCAGACGTGATAGAAGAATTCAGCTACCCAGAGCTTTATGCCCCCGTTGACCTCAATATTGGTCACTGCCGTCTTTCTATAGCCGAGCCCAAAAGGCTTGCTCAGGGAGATGATCCCCGTGAATGGAGCCATGTTCGTGTGGCTACAAAATATCCGCATTTGACGCATCGACATTTCGAGGCTCGCGGGGTTCAGGCAGAATGCATTAAGCTTAATGGTGCAATGGAAATTGCCCCTGCTTTGGGTCTTGCGGGCCGGATTGTTGATCTCGTCTCGTCAGGGCGCACCTTGGAAGAAAACGGGTTGGTTGAAGTCGAAAAGATTATGCCCATTTCTGCCCGTTTAATTGTCAACCGTGCTGCGTTTAAAATGCGTGCTGGTGATATTGCGCCCTTAGTTGAAAATTTCCGCCGATTGGTAGGAGTGACGGACAATGCCGCATAAATTAGAAAGTAATAAAGCTGATTTTTCAGCCGATTTTGGACGTTTAGTTGACGAACGGCGCGAAAGCGCAAGTGACGTATCGCGGGATGTTGCGGCGATTATTGCCGATGTCAAAAAACGCGGTGACGATGCCGTTTTAGAATTAACCCAAAAATTTGATCATCATGATCTCAATAAAATCGGATGGCAGCTAGAAGCGGATGAGATTAAGACGGCCTGTGAAAATTTGCCTTCTGAATTGATGGATGCGCTTAAATTAGCCGCGACCCGTATTCGTCGCTGCCATGAAGCACAAATGCCAAAAGACAGCGAACAAACCGATGATAGTGGCGTTCGGATGGGTGTTCGCTGGCAAGCTGTGGAAGCCGCCGGTTTATATGTACCGGGGGGACGGGCAGCTTACTGTTCTTCAGTTCTTATGAATGCCATTCCTGCCAAGGTTGCTGGCGTAGAACGTTTGGTTATGGTCACCCCGACCCCGGATGGGATCATCAATCCAGCAGTAATCGCAGCGGCTGTCATCGCGGAAGTGGATGAAATTTGGCGCATCGGCGGCGCGCAGGCTGTTGCCGCTTTGGCTAGTGGAACAAAGCGTATAAAGCCAGTCGATGTTATTGTTGGCCCCGGTAATGCTTGGGTTGCCGAAGCTAAACGTCAGCTTTACGGCGAAGTCGGAATCGACATGGTCGCAGGCCCTTCGGAAATTGTCATTGTTGCCGATAAAGACAATGACCCTGATTGGCTGGCCGCCGATCTCCTCAGTCAGGCAGAGCATGACCCAACGAGTCAATCTATCCTGATTTCGGATTCATCTGATTTAATTGAAAAAACACTCTCCGCTGTTGAAGATCGACTAGGAAAATTAGCTACTGCTAAGGTAGCTAGAGAAAGTTGGGAAACACATGGGGCTACTATCTTAGTAGAATCCTTGGACGAAGCACCTGCTCTGGTTAATCGTTTGGCACCGGAACATTTAGAATTAGCGGTAGCTAAACCCGATCCTTTATTTGCAAAAATCCGTCATGCGGGTTCAGTCTTCTTGGGACGCTATACCCCAGAAGCGATTGGGGATTATGTCGGCGGCCCCAACCATGTATTGCCGACAGGAAGACGCGCGCGCTTTTCTTCTGGTTTATCGGTAATCGATTTTATGAAGCGGACGACTTATCTTAACTGTTCAGAAAAAGCGCTCGGTAAAATTGGTCCTGCAGCGGTTACTTTAGCCCAAGCGGAAGGGCTTCCTGCCCATGCTGAATCTGTATTATCAAGGCTTAAATCATAATGGCGCACGCGAAAAAACGCACCGCGTCCCGTCCGGCAGCCAGACTGGCTGCCGTTCAGGCGCTTTATCAACGCGAGATGGAAAAGACGGCGCTTCCCATTTTATTGGATGAATTTCATCAGTATCGGTTAGGGGCGACTATTGAAGACGCTACCTATATCAAGGCTGAAGTCGCTTTCTTCGATGATATTGTCAAAGGTGTAGGCGAACGCTGTCAGGAAATCGATACCGTTATTGCCAAACATCTTTCTTCAGGTTGGAGTCTTGAACGCCTCGATCGTCCGATGCGTCAGATTCTGCGCGCGGGTTCCTACGAATTGTTAGCCCGACCAGATGTGCCAACCGCTACCATTATCAGCGAATATATTGACGTTGCTGATGCTTTTTATGATCGTCAGGAAAAAAGCTTCGTAAATGGTTTGCTGGATGCGGTTGCGAAAGAACTGCGTCCCGCAAGCGGAAAAGCTTAAAATCTAATAGGAAATAACTATGTCCAGCCGGGAACAGGCTTTTATCATGGCATTACGCCAGATTGCCGGTGACCCGGCTGCACGTAATCTTTCCGATGATGCTGCCATTTTGGCACGCCCGACAGGCGATCTTGTCTTATCACATGATATGATCGTCGAAAATGTGCATTACCTTTCGAACGATCCCCCAGAAACAGTGGCGCAGAAATTGGTGGGGGTTAATCTTTCGGATCTAGCCGCTAAGGGTGCTAAACCGCTGGGCGCCTTAATGGGCTATAGTTTAGGCATAGATTACAAATGGGATCAGGCCTTCGTTAAAGGCTTGGCCTCGGCCTGCCATCAATATAATCTTCCTTTATTAGGGGGCGATACAGTCGCCCTACCCCGTCATACCGCTCACTTCTCGGGAATGACGGTTATAGGTCTAGCGCCTAGCTGCGGGGCACCCGATCGCCGTGGTGCCAAAGCCGAAGATGATCTTTGGGTGACGGGCCCAATCGGAGATGCAGGTTTCGGATTGCGTATTCTCAACCGCCGAAAACCTATTGATAATCCCCTAACAGAAATTTTGATTCAGGCCTATCGCTGTCCGGTTCCTCGTTTAGAAGAAGGGGCATGGCTTGCGCCTTATGTCCATGCCATGGCTGATATTTCCGATGGTCTACTGATTGATGCGAAACGCATAGCCGAAGCGAGTAATCTTGGGGTTAAGGTTAATTTAGATAAAATGCCCCTCTCAAAAGAAGCTATTGCCTATTTTGGAGATAGTCCAACAACAAGATTACAAGCGGCAACGGCGGGTGATGATTATCAATTAATATTATCAGCGCCTTCTTCTTGTCGGCACAAATTACAACATTTAGCAGATGAAAAAAATTTCGGGCTTTTTCGGGTGGGTAAATTTTCTCAAGAAAAAGGTCTGTCTCTTTATAACCAGCATGGCCTCATTACACCTCCCAGCAATTTGGGATATGAACATGGATGCAACTGTTAAAAAGCACCATGTTAGATAATTTTCGTTGGATAACTTTCTAAAATTGATCTCTTAATTTTTGTTTTTTCGCCAATAAAGAAGATTTACTATGGTCGCTGAACCTGCATGGCCGGTTAAAACGCTCCCTCGTCTTTTCATTGAAGAACGCCTTAGCCTAAATTTGATTATTATACCTGAACGAACACAGGCGCATTATCTATTGTCCGTTATGCGCTTTAAAATGGGTAGCCATTTAGTTCTATTTGATAATCAAACCGGCGCTTGGCTGGGTGAAGTGATTGAAGCGGATAGGCGAAAATTACAGATTAAAATCATTCGCTATCTGCATGATAAAGAAAATACTCCCGATTTATGGTTGTTAACAGCGCCTATTAAAAAAGGCCGGATTGACTGGATATATGAAAAAGCTTGTGAATTGGGTGTCGCCCAAATTACACCGGTGATAACACAACGTACTATTGTTGATCGGGTCAATCTGGAACGGTTGAGATCCCATGTAATTGAGGCCGCAGAACAATGTGGGCGCACAGCGCTTTCCGAAGTGACCGAGCCGCTTTCTTTAAAAGATCTACTTCATAACTGGCCGTCAGAACGCCTATTATTTTTTGCCGATGAAGAAGGCGGTCGTCCAATGATAGAGGCCGTTTCTGAGATTGGAAAAGCGCACCCTTCTGCCATTTTAATTGGGCCAGAAGGCGGTTTTACGGATGAAGAACGAAGCCTGATTGGAAATATTAAGCAAGCTTATCCTGTTTCTTTGGGGCCTCGCATCTTACGGGCGGATACAGCCGCTATCGCGGCTATTACTCTATGGATGACCAAAGCGGGCGATTGGGATAGCCAACCACGCGCGATCTATAATGAAACACAAAATTCACCTGTATAAATTCGTCAAAAAACTAAGGTAAAGGAAAGTTATTCTTTAAAAGAACTAAATAATAACTACTGCTCCAAAGTAGTTCCCTGTTTTTTGTGAAAAATTTTGTCAGAGTGGAGCAAAAGTTACGACTAAATAGATTGGCAGCCTTAAAATAGACAGGCTATATCTTGTGGTATGAGTACGCGACAGACCCCAAACAGCCAAGATCGTCCGATTGAGAATCGTGAGGATTTGTTACGAATTTTCAAGGCAGGTGAAAAACCGCAAGAGCTCTGGCGTGTTGGGACAGAACATGAAAAGTTCGTTTACAAAAAAACGGATCATCATGCGCCTTCTTATACAGAAGAAGGCGGCATACAGGCTCTTTTGAAAGGGCTTACACGCTTTGGCTGGAAGCCAGTATGCGAAAACGATACGATTATTGGGTTAAGTGGTGATGACGGTGCCATCAGCTTGGAACCGGCTGGACAATTTGAACTTTCGGGGGCACCGCGTCGCAGTATTCATGAAACCCATGGCGAGATTACACGTCATATCGCGCAGATCAATGAGGTTAGCGAGACGCTCGGCCTTGGATTTATGGGGTTGGGTTTATGGCCAGATAAAAAACGTAGCGACTTATCCCTAATGCCCAAGGGGCGCTACAAAATTATGGCTAATTATATGCCCAAAGTAGGGCATCTTGGGTTAGATATGATGCTTCGGACATGCACTATTCAAACGAATATGGATTATGCTAGCGAAGCAGATATGGTCAAAAAATTCCGTGTTTCTTTGGCCCTTCAACCCCTAGCAACGGCTATTTTTGCGAATTCACCCTTTTTGGAAGGGAAGCCTGATGGTTTTCTTTCCTATCGCAGTCATATCTGGACAGATACTGATCCTAATCGTACGGGTATTTTGCCTTTCGTTTTTGAAGAAGGCTTCGGTTACGATCGCTATGTCGATTATATGCTCTCGGTACCTATGTATTTTGTGTATCGAGATGGCCATTATATTGATGCCGCAGGTCAGGATTTTCGCGCTTTTCTACGGGGTGAATTACCCGCTTTACCAGGTGAAAAACCGTTGGTTTCAGATTGGGTCGATCATCTTTCTACCGCTTTTCCTGAAGTGCGCCTGAAAGGCTATCTGGAAATGCGGGGTGCGGATGGAGGCCCTGCATTGATGTCGCCAGCTTTAGGAGCTTTTTGGGTCGGTATTCTCTATGATGACGCTTTATTGAATACGGCATGGGATATCGTTAAATCTTGGACGCTTAATGATCATCAATCATTACGGAATCATACACCTAAAAAAGGATTACAGGCTGTAACGGGTGATGGCCGTACCTTGTTAGAATTGGGTCGTCAGTTATTACCCTTAATCGAACAAGCTTTGATAAAACGAAACTATTTAAATGAAAAAGGACAAGATGAATCGCTTTATTTGAAACCGATTAAACGTATCTTGGAAAGCGGACAAAGTGCTGCTGAATATTTATTGGAAATGCAGCAAAAAAATAAATTCCAAGATCTGAATTTTCTTTACCAACAATGTGATTGGTCTCATCCTTTAGCTTGGTAATTAAGGAAGGGTGCTCTGTTAAGCATCCTTCTATAATAAAATGATAACATAATGATTGCTATAATTGAGTAATAGCCTATTTTTATGAATAAAATAAAAAACAATTTATAAAACAAAGAATATTTACCAAAATAAATATCAGACAATATAATTATGGCATTATTTTAACCAATAAAAAATTATTAATTCGTTTTTATATAAAAATATATCCTAATTTTTCTTGATAGAAAAATTAATTATTAAAATATAAATATTAAAAAATTTCAACTTGAAATTTTTATTTTTAAAAATGATTTTTAATAAGAAAAATTGCTCCATCCAAAATGTAAAGAAGAAACGCGACAAATCCTACAAAAAAGTGTATTATATCCAAACCTGATAATTTCAGCCGGATCGAAATATGTCGCCTAGCTTTTCGAGCGAACTCTTTTCCGACTCTATCAATGCCTCGACTACAGAAACATCTCATTCTCAAGACGGGTTATCAGACGATAATCTGCATGAAGAATGTGGCGTTTTTGGAATCTGGGGTGCTGATACAGCGTCTGCCGTCGTAGCTCTTGGACTACATGCTTTACAGCATCGGGGACAGGAAGCCGCCGGTATTACTAGTTGGGATGGGAAAAATTTTCACTCCCGTCGCGCTGTTGGCCATGTTGCTGGCAATTTTGACCGGGACGATGCTATCCGCAGCTTGCCCGGCCCTTGTGCTATTGGCCATGTGCGCTATGCAACCACAGGTGAAAGCACCTTATGTAATGTTCAGCCGCTTTATGCTGAATTGGCCTCTGGTGGTTTTGCCATTGCGCATAATGGTAACATTTCCAATGCTGTGACCCTACGTCATCAGCTGGTTCGGCATGGTTCTATTTTTCAGTCCACGTCCGATACGGAAACCATTATTCATTTGGTCGCAACGTCTAGCTATCGCAGCTTGCTGGACCGTTTCATTGATGCCCTAAAGCAAATTGAAGGCGCTTATTCCTTAGTTTGCCTTACACCAGAAGGCATGATTGCCTGTCGTGATCCTTTGGGCATCCGACCCTTGGTGTTAGGGCGTGTCGGGGATGCCTTTGTCTGCGCGTCAGAAACCGTTGCACTTGATATTATCGGTGGAACCTACATTCGTCAGGTCGAACCGGGAGAGATGATTATCATCTCGGAAAAAGGGTTGCAGTCTATTCATCCTTTCAAAAAACAGCGGCCACGGCCTTGTATTTTTGAACATGTTTATTTCTCCCGCCCAGATTCTTTGATTGATGGCACCTCGGTTTATTCTGTCCGTAAATCAATTGGTATAGAATTAGCCCGCGAAAATCCTGTAGATGCGGATATGGTTATCCCTGTGCCGGATTCTGGGACACCAGCGGCTATCGGCTATGCACAGCAATCTGAATTACCCTTTGAACTAGGGATTATCCGCTCTCACTATGTGGGCAGAACCTTTATTCAACCGGGGGATCAGGTACGCCATTTAGGTGTTAAGCTGAAACACAATGCTAACCGCGCTTTGATTGAAGGCAAAAAGTTGGTTTTAATCGACGATTCTATCGTCAGAGGTACAACCAGCATCAAAATCCTGCGCATGCTCAAAGATGCAGGTGCCAAGGAAATTCATCTACGGATTGCTAGCCCCCCCACCCGTCATAGCTGCTTTTATGGCGTTGACACTCCAGAACGGGCAAAATTGCTGGCAGCGCAAATGACGGTAGCACAAATGGCCGAATATATCGGTGCCGACAGTCTGGCTTTCATTTCGATGGATGGTCTTTATCGTGCGGTCGGAGAGGCCGGACGTAACAATGAACATCCTCAATATTGTGATGCTTGCTTTACGGGTGCTTATCCAACCCCGCTTACCGATCAGGGCGAATTAAGTTCATCGGAACAGCTGATTCAACTTTCAGAACAAGTGGCTATCGCCTAAAGGGCTGTCACCGTTAAAAATACAGTTGAATAAGGGGGTAACTTTTAAGAGTTAGCCCCTTTCTTTTTGCCCTATAGGCTGACAGTAAAAGTTTCTGTTCATCGAATGAAAACAATCTCCTTAGCATATGACTAAGCATGACTAAGCTTCCTTTTACACACCCTATTGCCCTGGTAACCGGGGCAGGTCGAGGGATTGGAGCCGCCACTGCAGAAGCCTTAGCGGAAGCAGGTGCCCATGTTATTTTAGTTGCTCGTACAGCGGGTGATTTAGAAAATGTGGAAGAACGTATTTACCAAAAAGGGGGATCGGCGACTATAGCGCCGATGGATATTACCAATCTTGGCAGTTGTCGCCATCTTGCTGCTTCTGTTGCAGGACGCTGGCCAGCGCTTGATATTATGGTTTTAGCCGCTGCACGCTTTGATCCACCTACCTCTGTTACAGATCTATCGTCCTCTTCTCTTACACAAATGCTTTCGGTTAATGCTGTAGCGCAACAAAATTTATTAAGTTCTTTTCATTCTTTACTACAAAAAAGTGCTTCGGCTCGTGTCATTGGATTAACGATTCCCGAAGATTCTTCCATAAACGCTTATGGCGGGGGCTATAGGGCTTCTAAACGCGCCATGGAGAGCCTGCTTTTATGTTACAGTGCTGAGAATGAGGCATTAAACACTATCAAACTCGCCTTAGCTGAATTAAAGCCTGTGGCGACTGATACGCGGAAGCGCATTTTTCCGGATGAAGATCAAAATTTATTACGTTCACCGAAAGACGCGGCTGAGCATATTATAAAACTGATAAAGCAAGATTATAAGAATGGATGGCAGGGTATCATTTAATTTCTGTTAGTAAATACAGGCTTTCTTTCTTGTTATTTTAGCCTCATTCTTATAGCATAAAGGGGATTTTACTATGGATAAACTTGAATATCGTTCCGGTACTGGCATTATGTTATTGAACAAGGATAACCTTGTTTTTGTAGCAGCACGGAATGACATGAAAGAGGATGCATGGCAAATGCCACAAGGCGGATTGGAAGCCAATGAATCCCCTGAAGTCGGTGTCTTACGTGAATTAGAAGAAGAAACCCATATTCCAGCACGTATGGTGGCCATCATCAGCCGTTCCAAAGAATGGCTGAGTTATGATTTTCCCAAAGATATGCAGGCAGGTTTTTTTAAAAGCAAATATGTTGGGCAACGTCAAATATGGTTCTTGGCACGTTATTTAGGCAGGGATGAAGATATTAATATCAACACGGAAAAACCTGAATTTCGAGCATGGAAATGGATTGAGCCGAAACAATTACCCGATGTCATTGTTGATTTTAAGAAACCTCTTTACGAAAAATTACTTTCAGAATTTTCAACAAAAATCCAATGAATACACAATCTTGGGAGGGAAAATTTGCATTCCAGGCTAACTTCGCCTTGGCTACTTTTCGGAATTTCTCCGGGTATCTTTATTCTATCTTCAGCCATAACCACCGAGGCTTTGGCTGAAGAGCCTCCTAAACTTATTCAGCAAATGATTTCACGTGCGCTCGATTTGGACGATCCCAAAACAGTGAAGGCGATTGTCCTCATTGCAAAAAAAACGGTGCCGGATAGTGCTGGCGAAATTGATGCTATGGTGGCCGATTATAAAACGAAAGTGGCTGCCCGCGATGCTGAAAAAAAACGGCAGCAACTTCGCCAAGTCGCCGACTCTAATATGTTTCAATATTGGAAAGGCAGTGTTGAGTTAGGGGGAGCAAAGATGACGGGTAATACCCGTCAATCAGCTATTTATGGAGCTGTTTCCTTAGATCGGAATGGTATCAACTGGAGCCACAGTATTAAAACGCGTGCCGATTTTCAAAGTACTTATGGGATTACCTCGACAGAACGTTTCACAGCCTCTTACCAACCCCATTATAAATTCGATGAACGCTTATATGTCTACGGACTTGCTTTGTTCGAGCGTGATATGTTTTTGGGTTATCGTACCCGTATTACAGGGGGTTCTGGTGTTGGTTATAAGGTGTTCGATCAACCGAATCTAGCCCTGGCAGTTGAAGGCGGCCCAGCTTTCCGGCATACTGTTTTTATTGATGATAATGAAGCTTCGGGACATCGCATTAAAGATACCGCCGCCATGCGCGGTTCCTTTACGACAAAATGGAAACTATCCCCTCTTGTAACGCTTTCTGAAGATTCCTCTATCTTTTTTGAAAGCAGCGATATTACCGCTAGTTCGACGACAGCCCTTGAGACTAAACTGATTGGCAATCTTTCAACGAAGATTTCCTTTAGCGTCTATTATGAAAAAGACGTCTCCTCAGGTACCAAGCCTATGGATACCACAAGTCGTATTACCTTTGCTTATTCTTTAGGAAAGAAAAAATAGAAAGCGGTAGTGTGCCGTTTTTTAGAGAAAGAAAGCGGCTACAGCTGTTTTAAAGTTACTTTTTTGAAAAAATGATTTGCAAAGCTGCTTTTTTTTGTTAATAGCGCGGGCACAGACTAACCGCTTAGTCTGGAAATAGTGGACGCATAGCTCAGTTGGTAGAGCAGCTGACTCTTAATCAGCGGGCCCTTGGTTCGAGCCCAAGTGCGTCCACCAATTTTTCCTTACAAAACTCATCCAATTTTATTTGGCAAGGCTTCATATCAAGACTTTTGAGCTTGAAGCCGTTCGACAGATTGCCATTCTTTAAGTCCGATAAAGGCGACTATAATAAAAATTATATAAAGACCTGCGGTTAAAAAAAGCCTGCGATAGAAAAATAAAGCGGTATAAAAAACATCGACAGCAATCCATAAATACCAATTGGCTTTATAAAGTTTGGCCGCCCAAAGCTGGGCGACAACACTGTAACAGCTTAAAATAGCATCCAACCATGGCAGGGCATCGTCAGTATAACGGTTCATATAATAACCGAACAGAGATGCCGCTAAACCACCTAATACAATATCTTTTAGTAAATTCTGATGAGAAACAGGCTGAATCGATATAGCCGCTATCGAATCTTGCACTTTTCGCCAGCTATACCAACCATAGAGACTGGAAAGACTGAAGATAATTTGCAGAATAAAATCAGCATATAACTTTATGGAGAAAAATATTTTGCCATAGAGCAGCGAAGATACCAGATAAAAAATCCAGCATATTCTATGTTGTTTAGCCGAAAAACCTATCCCGCAGAGGCTGGTAATAACCGCCAGCAATTCTAAAATGGACAAGATCGGCCTCTTTTATAAAAGCTGCATCCATGGCCTGTTTTTTAAAGGTGGGCTATTAAATTATAGTCTTCATAGGTAAAAATTATTTTTATCCACAATCTGATAAAAAATTAGGGCTTCTGCCTTTGAAATTTCAAATTTTAAAAAGCGGCTATCCATTGTAGCAAAGCCTGCCCTTCTTTCTCTGAAAACCAACGCGCATGGCCTAATAAATATTGGTAATAGGCAATATCAGCTGAGGCATAATCTTTTAATAACGCCCCAAAATAAACGACTTCAGATAAGGCAAATTCAACATGTACCAAAGGTAAGAAGGCTGCCAAAATTTGCTTATCTGTGCGTGTAAGTGGTCTTATTGACTTATATCCCGAAAGAAAGGCCTCCAATTGGTCGTAAACGACAATATTTTTTTGCGTATCGAGCAATAGCCATTGCAGAACATTCCGCTCTAGTGCGGTCGCCAAATCGAAAAGAGCGGAAGTGTAATCCGCCATACCGAGATCCAACACCATAGCGACTTTGGCTGTTTTTCCCTTTCCTGTCCATGTCATATTGGAACTATGCCAATCCCCATGTCCCCACAAAGGTTTGATCAAGGGAAGAAAGGGTTTTAATTGTTGATGAAAAGGCAAAATGACCGCTTCAATATCCTTCTGCCAAGATTTTTCCTTAAGCTGATTTTCTAAGGCTTTTTGGGTTGCTGTCCTATTGACTAAGGCTGACATAAAATCAGGCTGCATAAGACTATGATCGCTGGCAATCAGTAATTGATCACAGCGGGAAGACGCTTTAAAACCTTGGGCAGCATTATGAAATTTTGCGAGCATTTCCCCCGCAGCATAGGCATGATCTATAGAGAAGAAGGGTTCCCATGACATCACGTCGCGGTAAATATCTTCCCCTATAGCGGGTTCATGAATCTCATAACACCATTCACCTTGAGATATAACACTCTCGCCGGAAGCGGTGACCATAACCTGACTAATACTTAAGCCTTTTTGCGAGAGGTGACGGGCGAAAGCATGTTCCTTTTCTAAAGAAGATTTATTTCTCAGGTGATAATGGTGACGCTTTATAAAAAATTTCTGGTTGCGATCCGTTATAATAAGGGCCGCTGCAGAATAAGGCCGCCGACTATGCCATAAGATTTCTTTAAGACAGCCTATGGCGTTATAAGAAGAAACTATGGCAGCGATTTCTGCAAAGCTCAGATAAGGCCAATCCCTTTCAGATTGGACACCCGAAACCCCAAACTGACCGACTTTATGCCCGTCCTTCTCCTCGATCATAATGGCGGATGGCTCTCTTTCCGAATGATAATAATTTTATGGCGTTAAAATGCGCTACTCACGGAAAAAAGCACAGCAAAACCCCCACCGATATAATATTGGGGAGCACTTCCAGAGATAACCGTGCCATTTTTACCGATACTGTCTTGTGCATTGGCGGTAGGTGTCGCAACACCGGATAAATAGTGATTATTACCAATATTAATAAAATTAAGTCGCAATTCTGGATGTTTAAGGAAGGCTTCTTGTGTGAAGCGGTACCCTATAGCCAAATTGCCTGTCACATAAGCCGGAATACGCTCGTCATTTAAAAAACTGCTGTATTGAGAGCCCGTATATTTCATACTCGCCATGCCGAAAAAATGATGATCGTCGTAGGTAATACCTATCGAACCTTGGAAATTAGGGCTGCGGATAGCCTTTTTGCCTTTTGTTAATAAAAAGTCATCACCGACTGCTAAATTATCCGTCTGATGGGCAGAAAGATATTCTCCTGAAAGATAAGGGCTAAGATGATGCCAAGGGGAAAGCCCAATTTCGACATCAATACCGCGGGAAACCTGATTACCCGCATTGATCGTTGACTGAATATGAGAACCATTTTGAACAATAACCGTCTGAATCTGACGATTAGAAAAATTATAATTAAACAGCGTAAGGCTGCCGATTATCCTATTACTCGTATAACGATACCCTAACTCTTCTGAGATTGAATATTCATTTTTCAGGTTTTTATTACCTGTAACCAGTAAATCTCCACTTGTAGGATCATAACTATTATAAAGTGCGGTCTCGTCAGCCGTACGAAAATTAGTAGAAGCACTGAAAAAAACCTGATTTTCAGGGTTTATCTGATAACGAATACCTAGCCGAGGCAAAGGTTCAGAGGTTGTGAAATTCGCTTTATGCTGTGGGCCGGGAAGATAATTATAACCGTGCCGTGTCATAATGACTTCTTTGAAACCAATATCAAGGGTCAGTTTCTTATGAAGAAGCGTTATATGGTCGCCCGCATATAATGCGTTGACATAGGTATGGGTGCGATTATCAGCCCCTAATAAAGGGGAACCCTCAGGAAGATTGATAATAGTCTGACGATGATCGGCCCATATATTAGGGGCGTAACCTGTTTCCGAAACGGGCGTAAAAGTATTTTGTTCTTTATCGGAAGAATAATCATACCAATAGCCAAAGGTAAAATCATGGTTTTTGATTTTCCATTCTATACTGGCATTGATACCTGCGCGTGAGGATTTTTGCGTATAATTAGAGCGGACAGTAGCATTTCCCTCTTGGGCATTGGGTAAAGTAATACTGCCAGTAACAGGATCAGTCCCATTCCAAAGACCTGTTTCACTAAGTGTTGATCCAGCGGGGACATTGCCGCGATCCCATTGCACATAAGGCGTAATATTGAGTTTCACTTTGTTCGAAAGTGAAATTTTAGTGGGTGCTGCCAGATAAAATATTTCTTCGGGAGCGCGATAAAGACGCCAGTAATCCGCTCCAGCAGCATCGTTATTGAGATTGAAACGACCGTTCAGATTATTAGACCCCGAAATACCATAAGCCTGCCAGCTTTGTTTATCGACTTGGGGGTAATAACTGGTAATGCCCTTGTTCCATGTACCTAATAAGGAAACGTGATTATCGTTATCCCATTCTTTTAATAGCTTGAAATCGACATGCTGTTTTTCATCATATCCCGGCCCACGCCAATTATCGGTACGGGCATGGGAATAAGAAACAAAACCCATGACACCGCTGTGGCCTATTTCTCCTGTATCCAAACGGACAAATTGCCGATTGGTATTGTATGAACCATAAGAAAAATCGGCATAGTCGCCCATTTTAGCCGCCGGTTTTCTGAAGGTAAGATTCATCACCCCTCCCGCGGCATTTAAAACCGGACTGTTAAGATCAGCAGAGCCTTGGGCAAGTGAAATCTGTTGGTAATTCTCACTATCCGCAAATTGCGTAGGATAGCCCGTATAATAGGCGACATCATTTAACGGCATACCTTCCAGCACATAGCCGATAGCATCCCCGCTAAGCCCCCGTACCGTGATATTCGTTTGGGTAGAAAAACCTAAAGGATCAGAAGCTGTAACATTCGCACCAGGCAATAAAGCTACTAAATCAAAAGCATTAGCCGAAGGTGCCTGTTTTTGGATAAAATCGGTAGAGACATGGCTAACCGATTTGGGTGCTGTTTCTTTTTGAATAAGACCACCCCCAATCTCGACCCCCGAAACACCATTAGCGGTTTGGAAGCCCGAACGACTGGTGACAATAATATCTCCGTCATTTTTTTCTATATTGGTGGCCGTCGTTTTTGAATCCGTCATTTTCGGTAACTGGGCAACGGCTGCCTGACCGTAAGCCGTCGTGGTAATGCCTACAACAAAAGAGGTCGCTGACGAAATCAACCTCCGCCAACGACGAAATAACAATTCTGACCCATTATCATAATGATAGGTCACCCCATCCCCTTAGCGGTCACATGTTACAGTTACGTTAGGCTAAAAAAATGAAATATCAGCTTTCAAAAATGCTTGAAAAAATTTTATCTCATAAAACTTAGGGGAGAATGATAAGGTTTAATTATAAAAAACGCATCAAGAAACTTGCGAATAATTTTCAACAAAATAGAAAATCAGGATAATTTTAAACCATTATCCTGAAATATCTGCCTAACCTTGGCAAGCTGTGCCTCAGAGGGTGGTTGGGTTTTTTCTAACTGATAAGATAGTCCCAAAGACTTCCATTTATATTCACCCATTTTATGGAAAGGTAAAACGTCCACTCTTTCGACATTACCCAAGGTTGCGGCAAAATCAGCTAAATTGGCGATTTCATTATAATTATCTGTCAATCCGGGAACGAGTACATAGCGCAGCCATATGGGCTTTTTAATAGCCGCTAAACGGCGTGCAAAAGACAGCGTAGGCTGAAGATTAACCCCTGTTATCTCTTTATAACGTTTTTCGCTAAAAGCCTTGATGTCCAATAAGACAAGATCGGTATCCGCTAATAAATCATCATCGGCCTGAGCGCCCAGAAAACCGGACGTGTCAATCGCAGTATGTAACCCGAGGGCTTTTGCCGCTTTTAAAATAGTCTTTGTAAATTCAGGTTGAACTAAGGGCTCTCCTCCGCTCAACGTTAAACCGCCCCCTGCCCGTTTCAGGAAATGGGCATAAGAAGCGATTTCATCCTTTATTTGGGATGCAGTGGTCAGACGGCCATTTTTCAAAGACCAGCTATCAGGGTTATGACAATATTGGCAGCGCAACGCACAACCCGCCAAAAATAAGACAAAGCGCACGCCGGGCCCGTCAACCGCTCCACCGATTTCAGTAGAGTGGATGCGCCCTTCTATATCCTTGGGACAACCAGCCCCCTTTTCAGAGAGGCTGGCTGCTGATGGTCTTTTAATTATCAAGGCCATGGAAAGTCCGGTTAATCACATCCAATTGTTGTTCGCGGGTCAATTTGACAAAATTGACAGCATATCCAGAAACACGAATAGTAAGTTGCGGATATTTTTCAGGATGATCGACCGCATCTAATAACGTATTGCGATCAAAGACATTGACATTGATATGATGACCGCCTGAACCGAAATAGCCGGACAAAAGACCCGTCAAATTTTCAATGCGTTCGTCTTTATTCATGCCCAACGCATTCGGCACAATGGTGAAGGTATTGGAAATACCATCTTGTGCATGGGCATAAGGCAATTTTGCAACAGAGGCCATCGAGGCCACAGGCCCTTTCAAATCACGACCATGCATAGGATTGGCACCTGGTGCAAAAGGCTCACCCGCTTTTCGGCCATCGGGTGTATTGCCTGTCTTTTTGCCATAAACGACATTAGACGTAATCGTTAATACAGATTGGGTCGGCACAGAATTGCGGTAAGTCGTTTGCTTTCGCAGCATGTTCATAAAGCTTTCGACCAACCAAATGGCAATCTCATCGGCCCGATCATCATTATTGCCATAAGCGGGATAGTTGCCTTCGATTTCGAAGTCAGTGGCTAGCCCACGCTCATCACGAATAATTTTTACTTTGGCATGTTTAATAGCAGAAAGACTGTCGGCGGCGACCGAAAGGCCCGCAATACCACAAGCCATCGTGCGCAGGATGTCACGATCATGAAGTGCCATTTCAATCCGTTCATACATGTATTTATCATGCATGAAATGGATGGCATTCAAGGCATTAATATAAACGCTGGCAAGCCATTCCATCATCTGTAACAGACGGGGTTTGACATCTTCATAGTCTAAGACATCCCCTGTAACCGGCGCAAAAGCAGGTGCAACCTGAACCCCGCTTTTTTCGTCACGACCCCCATTAATAGCATAAAGCAAAGCTTTAGCGAGATTCGCTCGTGCCCCGAAAAACTGCATCTGCTTTCCGATGCGCATAGCGGAAACACAGCAGGCAATACCGTAATCATCCCCCCAATAAGAGCGCATCAAATCATCATTTTCATACTGGATTGAGGAAGTCTCAATCGAGATTTTAGCGCAATAATCTTTAAAACCTTTGGGAAGGTTTTCTGACCATAAAACGGTCAGATTTGGTTCTGGCGCTGGTCCCAAATTTTCCAAGGTATGCAGAAAACGGAAACTGGATTTTGTTACCAATGGTCGACCATCAATCGCCATACCGCCCAAAGATTCAGTCACCCAAGTTGGATCACCAGAAAATAACTGATCATATTCAGGAGTACGAAGGAAGCGGACAATCCGCAGCTTCATAACGAATTGATCAATCAATTCTTGCGCTTCCGCTTCAGTGATACGGCCTTCTTGAAGATCACGCTCGATATAAATGTCAAGGAAGGTCGAAACACGACCCAAGGACATAGCCGCACCATTTGCTTCTTTAACAGCCGCAAGATAAGCGAAATAAGTCCATTGTACCGCTTGTTGTGCGGTCACGGCTGGCTGGGTAATATCAAAGCCATAAGCCTTAGCCATAGCGGCCAGCTCATGAAGCGCTTTTATCTGTTCTGCGACTTCCTCGCGCAACCGCAGCGTTTCCTCATTAAAAGGATTACGCTCCAGATTTTTGGCCTGATCTTTCTTTTCTGCAATCAGACAATCAATCCCATAAAGGGCAACGCGTCGATAATCGCCAATAATGCGCCCCCGACCATAGGCATCGGGCAAGCCTGTAATGATACCGGAACGGCGGCATGCCATGATTTCAGGGGTATAAACATCAAAAACGCCATCATTATGCGTCTTACGAAGCGTCGGAAAAATAGCAGATAAATTTTTATCTTCTTCAAAGCCGTAGGCTTCAAGACCTTTTTTAACCATACGATAGCCGCCAAAAGGCATGATAGCCCGCTTCAATGGGGCATCCGTCTGTAAGCCGACAATAACTTCTAAATCGCGTTCAATAAATCCGGGGGCATGGGCTGTGATGGTCGCCACAGTAGAGGTATCAACAGCAAGGACTCCGCCTTGTGTCTGGCGTTCAGCCTCTAAAAAGACCTTCAGCTTTTCCCATAATTTTGCAGTACGCGGCGTAATATCAGCCAGAAAATCACTATTACCTTCATAGCTTGTCACATTGGCAAGAATGAAGTCCCGCACATCAATTTCTCGTTGCCACTTCCGCCCTTCAAATCCTCTCCATGGATCAAGGCCACTTTCCATCAGAGGATTTTCAGCCTTTGATCTATTACGGGCGGTAATATCAGGCTTTTCAAGGGTAGAAATGGTCATGTCGCTTCAACCTTTGACTCTATAATCGACAGTGTATAAATTGCAGTTTAGCAAAATCTTGTATAGCTGACAGCTATTATTAAAATAAATGACAAAATATAAGTCTTTTCTTTATCGAGGCTTCATGAAAGAAAAGGATAGATTTGAAATAAAAAAATCTTATCCTGTAAAAAAATTTTAAACCTTACAGGTAAATCATGACTTTTAAATCACATACCCTAGAAAAACGTAAAATATAAAAATACAAAAATGTAATTTTTATCGTTGAGGAAATAATCCGATTTCAAAAATCGTTATTTTCAATATCTTGTAAAAGTAACTTCTTATTTCAATTTGCCTCGTTTTATCCTTAAAAATGTCATTATATCGTCTTTTTTTACAAAAGATTTCAAGTAAACGTACGATAATTACCGTGAAAAAATATCTTTAAAAAAGGTTATATATTTATAAACACAATAATTTTTATAATAAAAATAAAATATAAATCTTTATCATTATATCAATAAATAAAATATTTTATATAAATTAAATATATTTAAATTTAATTAATCTAAAAAACAAAGCTTATTGGATGTAAATATATATATTCGCAAAGACATCAACCTTGCAATCTTCTCAATTCTCTATTGACTCATTGCCTAATGCTATCAATACAAAAATAAATATGAGGAGCGGCTTGTATTCAGGAGGATGAAACCTGAACAGCCCATTAAACCTTCATTTCCTGAACTACCGATACGGAGCCATTTCTATGGTACCAGATGCGACCGCATTACTGCTCGCCCGAATACAATTTGCATTCACGGTGGGTTTTCATATTATTTTTCCTGCTTTTTCTATTGGTCTGGCAGCCTATTTGGCTGTTTTAGAAGGTCTCTGGTTAAAAACAGGCAAGAATGTTTATCTTCATCTCTTTAAATATTGGGTAAAAATTTTCGCGCTCGTTTTTGGTATGGGCGTGGTTTCTGGCCTTGTTATGGCCTATGAATTTGGAACCAACTGGTCTCTCTTTTCTCAAAAAGCAGGGGCTATCACCGGCCCCCTTCTTGCCTATGAAGTGTTAACGGCCTTTTTCTTGGAAGCTGGCTTCTTGGGTATTATGCTTTTTGGTCTGGGACGCGTTGGTAAAGGTCTTCATTTTTTGGCGACCTGCCTCGTTTCTATCGGTACGCTTATTTCCATGACATGGATTTTAGCTTCCAATTCATGGATGCAAACGCCTGCGGGTTATACTATTGACCCAAAAACAGGTCACTTCTTACCTAAAAGTTGGATTGAAATTATTTTCAATCCCTCCTTCCCTTACCGCTTAGTGCATATGGGTATGGCGGCTTTCTTGTGTGTTGCTTTTGTTGTTGGAGCAACAGCTGCTTTTCACATGCTGCGTGATCGAAAAACGGGCAAAAAGATGTCTGAGCCTGTCCGTGTCATGTTTTCTATGGCTTTATGGATGGCAACCCTTGCCGCTCCCTTCCAGTTCTTAGCCGGTGATATGCATGGTCTGAATACATTAAAATATCAGCCTGCCAAGCTTGCGGCGATTGAGGGGGACTGGGAAAGTGAAGGACCCGCATCAGAAATTCTGTTTGGTATTCCTAATATGAAAACAGAGCGTACGGATTATGCGATCAGTATTCCTTATGCCGGTTCTATAATTCTGACCCATAGCCTGAACGGTAAAGTACCGGGTCTTAAAGATTATCCCAAAGATCAGAGACCCCCTTCCCCTATTCTGTTTTTTTCGTTTAGGGCTATGGCCGGCATCGGCGGGTTAATGATTTTACTGGGCTTATGGTCATTAGTCCTTCGTTTCCGCGGGAAGCTTTATGATTCCCCAGCCTTACAATGGGCTACTCTAATCATGGCACCATCGGGTTTTATCGCTTTGTTATGTGGATGGATCACGACAGAAGTTGGTCGGCAGCCCTATACGATTTACGGGTTACTCCGCACGTCTGACAGTGTGTCACCGGTAATATTGCCCAGTATGATCTTTTCGATGACCGCTTTTGTCATCGTTTATCTCTTCGTTTTTGGAGCCGGTATGATCATTTTATTCCGGATGCTGTCTCGTCAACCCTCATCCCACGAACACGGTCCTAACCCCGAAGATGCTATCCAGAATGCTCATGCGAAAGGGGCTACTCGTCTGGCGCATGACATTTCCGGTAAAACGGAGTAATTAAGATGACTGCAACAGAATATTGGTTGCCCGTTATATGGGCCTGTCTTGCCGCAGTAGGTATTCTTATCTATGTCATTCTTGATGGTTTTGATCTGGGTATCGGCATTTTGTTCCTTACCCAAAAAGATGAAGAGCATCGGGACGTCATGATGAATACCATTGCCCCCGTTTGGGATGGCAATGAAACCTGGATGATTTTCGGGGGCGCCGTACTTTTCGGTGCTTTCAAGACCGCTTATGCCGTTATTTTACCGGCCCTTTATATCCCAATTATTATCATGCTTTTGTCTATGATATTCCGAGGCGTTGCCTTCGAATATCGGGCACAGGCGCATAATAAACAAGCCAAGGCACTTTGGGGCTTTTCTTTTATGGCAGGCTCTACCCTTTCAACTTTTTGTCAGGGTACTATTCTTGGGGGCTTGCTGCAGGGTATTCATACCACCCAAGATTATTTTTCCGGTCGGCCTTTAGATTGGCTCAATCCATTTTCTATTTTCTGCGGTGTTGCCTTGGTTATCGGCTATGGTCTTTTGGGTACAGGCTGGTTGATCTGGCGGACAGAAGGCCCTCTGCGGGATTATGGCCGTAAAATGGCGGCTCTTTTAGGAACACTCTTGCTCATTTGTATTGGCATTGTCGCTGTTTGGACGCCAATGCTACATTCGACCTATCTGCATACATGGACCAACAGTACGCAGGCTATGATGGTAGCGCCTTTGGCAATGCTTATTGTGTTAGTCGCATTTATATTCTTTCGGAGCCTTAAGGAAGGTCAGGACAGAACCCCTTTCCTTTGTGCCTTAGCCTTTTTCGGGCTCAGTTATATAGGTCTCGCCCTTTCAGCATGGCCTTATATTGTTCCGCCCTATATCACCATTTGGCAGGCATCATCACCGGTGAGTAGCCAGATATTCCTGTTAGTAGGTACCGCGATTTTGCTTCCAATGGTGCTCGCTTATACTATCTATTGCTATAAAATTTTCCACGGAAAGGTAAGTAGCAGTGATGGGTATCACTAAAATGAAATGGCTTCAGCATTTTCGTCTGCCTTTATCTCCAGATGAGGCAGATCATGCCCCCCACGGTTTCGGGCAGAGAATGCTGTGGTTCATTGGATTATGGGCTTCTAGTGTTATTGTAACAATTGTAGTCGCAAAACTGCTTAAGATGCTTATTCCACATTAAGAAAAATAATTTTTTAAAATATCAAGGCCGCAGGCTGAAAAGTCTGCGGCTTTTTTAGCGGATAGGGTCAGTAATCAATGGGAAAGCGCTTTGACGATTTGGTCAACATTATGTTGAAACATAGCCATATAGGTAGGTGCGGGCCCATTAGGCGGGGAAAGCGATTCTACATAAAGTTTTCCGCCTGAGTGAACGCCGGCTTCTGCTGCGATTTGTTGAACCAAACGAGGATCAGTAGAATTTTCGAAAAAAAAGACTTTCCCGCCTTGCTGTCGAATTTGACGGATTATGGTGGCAACATCTGCCGCAGATGGCTCTGCTTCGGTAGAAATGCCTACGGGTGATAAAAAAGTAATACCATAATCCCGCCCAAAATAGCCAAAAGCATCATGATTAGTTAAAATTTTACGCCGCGAAATCGGTATGGGATCAAGACGTGCATGCGCATCGCGGTCTAAGGCTTGAAGTTGGATTATATAACGTGCTGCATTGCTTGCAAAATCGCGGGCATCTTCTGGATCAGCCTTGCTAAGGACTTGGGCAATATTTTTAACCCAAATTTCCACATTAGAAATGCTGTTCCAGACATGAGGATCAACAATAATATGCCCATCCTCCTTTATCATACGGGTATTAACCCCTTTTGAAACAACAATCGGACGCCCTTTATATCCAGAAACAAGCGCAAGACGTGAAAACCATGTCTCAAGACCTTCTCCACTTATAAAAATCAGATCCGCTGTTCTCAGATGCTTGGCATCATCGGGTGAGGGTTCAAATTCGTGGGGGTCACCTTCTGGAGGTACCAGACTGATAACATTTACATGGGTACCACCGACCTGTTTTATAACATCTGCCAAGACTGTAAAACTAGCAACAGCCTTAATCGTCCGCGCCTCGACTTTATTCTGACTCAAAAAACATAGCGCAATAGTTGCAAAAATCCCCAAAAATTTCATAGAATTTTCCAACAGGATGAGAGGGTTACGATCCATATTTTCTAAAGGAGATCGTCGTTTTCTGCAGAACACCGCAAGGTGCAAGGAAGAGAGAGAGACCATAGAGAATACTGGCAGTCAGGATAATAGTAGGCCCAGAAGCTAAACCGATGTGAAAAGAAACAAGCAGACCAATAAAGCCAGAAATAGCAGCCGTTACCGCCGCCGTCATTGTCATAGCAATTAGATTTTGGGTCCAAAGTCTGGCAATCGCCGCAGGAAGCATCATCATACCAACCGCCATCAATGTTCCCAAAGCTTCGAAACCGGCGATAAGGTTAAGAACTACTAATAATAAGAAAATCAGGTGATAAAAGGCACCCCGTCCCCTTATTGCCTGCATAAAATCAGGATCAAAACATTCGGTAATCAAGGGACGCCATATTATAGCCAGCGTAAACAATGTTGCCGTCGAGATACCCCCCATAAGCAAAAGGGCATGAAAATCTATGGCAAGAATAGTTCCAAATAAAACGTGCAAAAGATCAATGTTAGAGCCTCGCAAAGAGACAATCAGCACACCCAGAGCTAACGACGTTAGATAAAAGCAAGCAAAGCTGGCATCTTCCTCCAAGCGCGATCGACGACTGGTAAGACCGGATAAAAGGGCGACACTTAAACCGGCTATTGTGCCGCCGATACCCATAGCCGTGAGAGACAGCCCCCCTGCGACAAGATAACCGATAGCCGCCCCTGGCAAAACCGCATGGCTCATGGCATCGCCGACAAGGCTCATCCGACGAAGCAACAAGAATACTCCGACAGGCCCTGAACCTAGCCCCAGTGCGATCGTCCCGACCAGAGCGTGCCGCATAAAACCGTAATCGATAAAAGGCGCCGCTACCATGTCCCACAAAGTCATAAAACGGCATTCCTATCTGCTGTTACTGTATTAATTTCCCCCATTCCGACAGGCGCGGCAATTTCGTATCCATAAGCCCAGTTTAAATGGTCTGTTGTAAGGATATTTTCGGTTTTACCCCATAAACCTTTTTGATGCGCCATCAGTAAGGTTTGAGGAAATAAACGCGCAACCTGTTCAATTTCATGTAACGCAGCGATGACAGTGCGCCCTTCCTGATGCCATTCGATGATAATCTTTTCGAGTTCTCGTATCGTAGCAATATCTATACCCACAAAGGGTTCATCCAGAATAATAATCTGGGCATCTTGAACAAGAAGGCGGCCAAAAAGGAGCCGTTGAAACTGCCCACCCGATAAGGCATTGATGGAACGGTTTTCTAATCCATTCAGTCCAACGCGCGATAAGCACGCATTAATATGCTGTAACTGGCTCTGCGAAATAGACTTAAAAGCGCCCATTGTGGGCAACATTCCCGATAGAGCCAGATCAAAAACACTAATCGGAAAATTGCGATCAATATTTTTAGCCTGTGGCAAATAGCCATATTGAGAGGGTTTAATATTATTACGATTAATATGCCCGCTCGTAAGCGAAATTTCCCCCAAAAGCGCCTTTAGAAGGGTTGATTTACCCGCACCATTGGGCCCAACGATAGCCGTCAAACTGCCTGAGGCCAAGGTCAAGGTTAAGTCTGACCAGACAGGCTTTTGATTATAGGCGATTGCGATATGCTCCAAACGAATAGCCGCGTCAGTCATGGAATCTGGATCGCCCAAAAGATACATCCCCATAACAAGGCTATGGGTAAACAAGCCCATAGTGCTCTTTGCCACCATGCCAAAGCAAGCCATGATTTTTTAAGGGGAGCCCGAGGCTGTTCTGAGGAATGTGATGCAAGCGCACCATCCCTTATTTCACGTCGCATTACCCATAATTTCCTACTATTTTTCTTAAATATCTAACAAGATAAAGAAATTATGTTATAACATAACATATTTTATAAAAGCTTTGATAAAAACCGTCAACTTCTCGAATCAAGAAAATGAGAATTATTATCAATAAAAATATAGCTATAATTATTATTAGATGTTGCCCACCGGCTAGATAGCTAGGCCTTAAAATTGGCCTTTTAGAAGGTCAATAGATTAGAATTATTTTAAAGGGGCAACAGTTAATAAGGATTACAAAAATTATTCCCCGCCTAACTAGGCCATGGCATCAGTTAAGCCCGATGAGTGTGGCGATACGTTAGAAGTGTGCTCGCCGTTGGAACGAGCCTTCGCGCACTGGGAGAGGGCGGGCATCGTCAATAAAGTGCATCATCGCGGAACCCAGCTCATGAGGTTCGGTAGAGGTTCGGCGCGTTCGCCACCGCGGGTTTCTTGGTCAGCATGGAAGACAACAGGAACCGAGAGCTGGAGCGCCTCATCGAATTGCCCGCACTCGGAGAGATGCTCTCGATCGCCGCCGCAGCGGTCTCCGCAACGAGCTTGCGCCGACGAAGGCGCCAACGACCGTTTTTCCATCGGAGTGGTATTGGCTGCCTTGGCGAAGATGAAAATCGAACTGGTGGGAACGACTCTCGCCTCAAGGAAGAAAATCCCAATATTAGGCTGATAGCGTGGGCTGCGGCCATCGCAGCCGGTCTCAATCAACTACGCGCTACCGTCGAACTTGACGAGGCGCTACAGGACGCGATCGAACTTGTTCCCGCTCATGACCGAGCCAAAAGATCCGCTAAAATCGCTGGGGAGCCGATGTCATACAAACCATGGCATTGGCAGCGTTTCGGTCGAAGCCAGTCGAAAACATGCTTGAGTTCGTTGATAAACGTTTTTCGGGAGAGCCGTTCGACAGGTTACCGTGAAATGGCGCTGGTCGTCTCGGGGGCCGAAGAGACCTCCCCCCGCCCTGTTCAAGCCTTCTCATCCGTTCACGCCCAAAGCACAACCCTTGTTCTTGAGCGCCAGCGATGCAGCATAGCAAACCATGGTGAGCACAGTTCTGACTGGAAGCCTAAATGCTAGGCCACCTAAGTGGCTGCCGACCATGAAAATACGATCGGGGTCAGAACAACGGTGATCTAGCTCCATTGGATACGCGCCGCCGGCTGCGCCATGATCGTAGCTCTCTTCGAGAGATGGAGAAAAGGAAAGCCGCTTAAGGGATTTCTTTGAGCATGTCGTGCATGGTCGTGTCTGGACGTAAAAATACTTACCTACTCGTAGATGGGGAGGACACCACACAGAATAATTGACAAAAACGAACAAAAATCCCGACATTCACCCTGCCAACTGCGCGCCTGTAATTAGAATATCGACGAGGCGTTTCGCCCTCGCCTCCCAGCCAGGACCTGCCGCGTAGTTCGAGACGCCACCAAGAGCACACAACAGGTCTATCGGCTCGATGTCAAAACGGATGTCACCGCTTTCTGTGGCACGGGCGACAAGCCCGTCAATCGCAGTGGTAAGAACGGTACGGGAGTCTGCATAAATAGCATCCGTTCTACCAATGAGGCTGTTCAGCGCAGGTGCGATCACCTGCTTGGTCGCGATGTAATCAACGAACAGGTTTAGCCAAGCGCGCAACGCCTCGACAGGCGCATGAGTCTCCGCCAGATGGATGGCTGCTGCTGCGAGCCTGTTTAGTTCATCGCGATAGACCGCCTCGATCAGGGCGTCGCGATTAGCAAAATGCCGATAAAGCGTGCCAATCCCCACACCTGTACGCCGCGCAATTTCATCCAGAGGAATGTCAATTTCGCCTGATCCAAAAGCGTTCCTGGCTGTTTCCAGCAGACGTTCGCGATTTTTACGTCCATCGCTGCGGGGCCTACGACGACGCTTCTGATCCTCTTCCACTTCTTTCCCTCTTGTTAAACGGATGATAGCTCCGTATATAAATAAACGGAGTATACTTCCATATAATTCCCCAAGCGCTATTTCCGCAAGGAATGGCGTTCCCTTCATGCTGGAGGCCTATCATGGCACATACTATGACACAGCAGTTTGGCGCAACATCCACCACCGAGGATGTCCTATCCGGCATTTTGCTTACCAACAGGCGCATCCTCGTTACCGGCGTTTCAGCAGGGCTTGGCGTAGAGACGGCCCGTGTGCTAGCTGCCCACGGAGCCACAGTTGTAGGCGCGGCACGCAACCTTGCGAAGGCAGAACAGGCAACCGCGCAGGTCAGGCGTGATGCGGAAAAAGGTGGCGGATCGTTTGAACTGCTTGAACTTGACCTCGCGGATCTTGCAAGCGTTCGTGCGGCGGCCGATCGTCTGAACGCGGCCGGTAAACGGTTCGATCTGGTCATTGCCAATGCAGGTGTGATGGCCACCCCCTTCGGGCATACGAAGGACGGGTTCGAAACCCAATTCGGCACCAATCATCTAGGGCATTTCGTGCTAGTCAACCGGATTGCCGGCCTGCTGCGGGCAGGTTCCCGTCTGGTCAATCTTTCCTCTGCCGGGCATCGCTTTTCGGATATTGATCTTGCCGATCCAAACTTCGAACACACGCCGTATGACCCCTGGGTTGCTTATGGCCGGTCAAAGACCGCCAACATCCTATTCGCGGTCGCCTTCGATGCCCGGCATCGGGCGCAGGGCATACGGGCCACCGCTGTTCATCCCGGCGGGATCATGACAGAACTCGTGCGCCATTTACCGAAAGGCGAACTAGAGACAATGGTGAAGCAGCTTAACGCTCAGGCTGCCAGCGAAGACAAGCCGCCCTTTCAGTTCAAGACGATCTCCCAAGGGGCTGCAACCTCGGTATGGGCTGGCATTGTTGCGTCCGCAGATGCGATAGGTGGACATTATTGCGAAGACTGCCACGTAGCACAGGTCATTCCCAATGACGCGCCCACAGGACTGCTTGACGGGGGCGTCCGTGCCTATGCCGTCGATCCAGCACAAGCAGATGCATTATGGACAAAAAGCGAAGAGATGGTCGGAGAACAGTTCGACTAAGGGTGCCGATTTTTTATCGATAGCGTGTCTCTTCAAATAGATAAACGGGTATTCCTTGGAAGGGCCGATCCGCTTTACATTCACAGCGGATCGGCAGAATATGCCTTTATTTCGGTCACAACGTGCCTCTCTTCGCTTTCTGGAAGGCGGACATTTTCTGGATGATCATAATTTAAGATCAGAAGGGCCCGACCATTCATTCGGGTGATGACCTGAAGTCCGCTGGGACAGACGGTTGGTGGCATAAATGCGTTTATCATTACCAAAGCCATGCGCTAACGCATCAATCCATCTCTATCGAAATCTCAGTTCTTGTCTCTATGCCCGAGCCGGTGGCCGGGTGGGAATCCATGCGACCGCGCTTGCCTTGCAATCAGGAAGCCGACTGTAAGGATTACCACCATAGCCCAAGGGAACGACACAGCGCCCCATGTGTCGAGTAATGCGCCGCCCAGAACGCCTCCACCGGCTATGGCACTGTTCCAGGCGACAACGTTCATCGACAACGCGACGTCCGCACCATCGCCGGCCGCATCGGCAAGTGCCGTTTGAAGCAATGTCGCGGCCCCTCCAAAAGTCAGGCCCCATATCGCGACACCGATTATGATCACCGCACGGGACTCTGATCCGATGGCGAACATACCTGCAACGCCCGCGAATACTGCGAGATTAACCAGAACGGAAAGACGCAGAGCACGATCAACCGTGCGGCTAGTCAGCCAGATGCCGGCAAGGGCATTAATCCCAAAAAGCAGCAGAATACGATCCGCTTGCCCCGCCAATCCAGCCGGTGTCACGAACGGTACAATATAGGTGTAGAGAATATTGTGCGCGAGCATCCAAGCCATCACAACGCCCAGAACAGCTCGCACGCCCGGCATTTCCAGAACATGCCGGAACGGTAGGCGCTCATGATGGGTAACGCCTGGGAAGTCGGGAACCTTAGCTAGAACCCAGACGATCAGTAGCAGGGTCAATGCCGACATGATCCAAAAGGCCAGTCTCCAGCCGACAACCGCCCCCAGCCATGTGCCAGCGGGAACGCCCAGCGAGAGCGCGATTGGGGTGCCCACCATGGCAATCGCTAGAGCGCGGCCCTGTTGGGCGCGCGTCACCATCCGGCGCGCATAGCCGGCCAGCAATGCCCAGGCGAGACCCGCCGCCGCGCCGGCGCCGTAGCGGGCAATGAGGGTCACTCCATAATACGTTGAAAACGCGGTAATGGAATTGAATATCACAAAGCCGATGATCGACAACAGCAGGACCCGCCTACGCCGCCATCGCTGCGTAGCAAGCGTCAGAGGGATGGCAGCACTTAGGGAGCCGGTGGCGTAGGCCGTCACCATCTGCCCTGCCAGCGCAGGGGAAATATGTAGTCCAGTTCCGATCTCGGGCAGCAAACCGGCTGGGAGGGTTTCGGTCATGATGCAGATAAAGCCGGTCATCGCGAGTGCAAGTAGACCAGCAACAGGCAGGTCATCGGGGTTATGCCTGGGTAATGTTATCTTCGGGGTCATATGTCACTCATATATGGATCGATTGATACATATATACGAGAGCAATAAAATCTTGGCAATCACTTCTGGATCACTTAATATGAAAGTCTTTCCAAAGGAGCAACGATATGGCGCGGACAGGGCGGCCTCGTGAATTTGATCGCGACAAGGCGATTGACGCCGCCACGGCTCTTTTCTGGGCACAAGGCTATGAACCAACCTCTCTGACCCAGCTCAAGACCTGTATGGGCAATATCTCGCCCGCGAGTTTTTATGCGGCGTTTGGCTCGAAGGAAGCCCTGTTCCGGGAAGTCGTACAGCGATATCTGGCGACGTATGGGCAGGTCATGGCGCCTTTATGGGACAAGAGCCTGTCACCACGCGAGGCCATCGAACGTACGTTGCGCGGTTCAGCGCGCATGCAGGCGGCCCACACACACCCGACCGGATGCCTGGTCGTGTCAGGCGCCAGTAATTGTTCGCCAGAAAACGCGTCCATTCAAACTCTTCTCGCGGCAGAGCGACAGCGTACGCGGGCAGGTATTAGAGCCTGTGTAGAACGCGCTATTGCCACTGGCGAACTGCAAGTTTCTGCGGCGACGGATGTTCTGCCCGATATTCTCACAACCTTTTTCCACGGCATGACCTGCGAAGCGAGGGATGGAATGACGTCAAAAAATCTGGATGCGGCCGTCACGTCTCTCCTTACATTGTGGGATATCAACAGGATGAAGCCCCGAAACGAACAAACGGAAAAAGATGCTGATGAGATAAGGGAGACGAGACCAACCGGCTTCGGCGCCCCATTCCGTATCGATCAATCCATAAATCCTTGACCCTACTCCATACCCATATTATAGATCGGTCAATACAGAATAGACGTTTCCAAAACACGATGCCCTGTTTCCTCAAGGAATCTGATTATGAGCACACCAAAAATCGCTTTCATCACGGGTGCCAATCGTGGCATCGGATACAGTATTGCGAAGCATCTAATTGCCTCGGGCATCAGCGTGATCGGTACTTATCATGCCAATGAAGGCGAGGCGAAGGCGGCCGAAGCCGCCCTCAACAACGAGGACGCGAAATTGCGCATGCTGCAACTGGACATAGCGAACCATGCGTTGTTCACGGATTTTGCGGAGCAGGTCAAAGCACTTCTCGCAAGTGAATTCGGGCAACAGACACTGCATTACGTGGTCCAGAACGCCGGTAATATCATTCACACCCGCTTCGACGCGGCAACATCGGAGCAGCTCGACAATCAGTACAATATCCACTTTAAGGGCCCCTATCTGCTGACGGTAGCGCTTCTTCCCCTGATCCGTGATGGTGGCCGTATTCTCAACATTACCTCCGCCGCAACGCGTTTCTACCTGACGGATCATGGTCCCTACGCGGCCATGAAAGCCGCAACCGAAGTCATTTCGCTCTACATGGCGAAGGAACTGGGCACGCGGGACATTACCGTCAATACCGTTGCACCTGGCGCGGTAGCGTCTGATTTCGGCGGTGGTCTGGTCCGTGACGATGCCGAGATCAACAAGGGCTTGGCAGAGATCACGCCTTTGGGACGTGTCGGTCAGCCCAACGACATCGGAGCCGCGGTTCGTGCTCTCCTGTCTGACGACATGCACTGGGTGAATGGCCAGCGCATCGAAGTGACAGGCGGCCAGTCACTTTGATGGCCAAGCAGTCACAATCGAGAGAGTTCATATGATCCACGTTATGGCCAGCAGCGTTATTCATGCGCCCGTTTCATCCGTTTGGAGGATGATCCGTGATTTCGGTGCCCTTGCAGACTGGTTGCCAGGTGTGAAACATTGCTCGATCGAAGGCGATGAGTCTGGCGATCGCGTCGGCGCGATCCGCCGTCTTGAAATGGGCGACGTCGGCATCATCCGCGAACAACTTCTGGCGCTATCCGACGTGGATCATGCGGTGACGTTCTCGATTATTGAGTCAGCTTTGCCAATCTGGAACTACCGGTCGACGATAAGTCTTCTGCCCGTAACGGACGGCAATCTTACCTTTATCCGGTGGTATGGTCAGTTTGAAGCGCCTGCCGAACACGCGGCTGACATGGAGGCTAGAATGCCGACGCAGATATATCAGCCAGCATTCGATAAACTGGCAAAGATAGTGGCGCGCGCGGACGCACAATGATATTTACGAAGAAAGGCCAATGAGCACTTAGGTGCATACAACGCCCATGGTGTGACGGGCGATGTGTACTTCGCTTCAGCATACTGATCCGCGATTACTAGCGATTCCGCCTTTTAAGCCATAATGCCATCAGATCCGGCACATTTCATGATTGATAGCGATCTCAGTATCAACCGGCTTGGTTTCGACGCGATGCGTATCACCGTCTAGGGCATATGGGGGCTGCCTACCGATTACGACGAGATCATCCGTACACTGGGGCGCCTGCCCGAACTCGGCGTCAATTTCATTGACACGATGGACACCTACGGACACGAATGTCTCGGAAGGGCTTCATTAAATCACCTCATGATCGCCAAGAAGGGCGGCCTGACCAGATATCTGTAAGCCAGTCGGTCGGATGAGCGCAATACCTGATCCAGCAGATGTATAAGAGCCGGCGCAATCTCGG